>JAIXZF010000094.1 GCA_027489835.1 Hyphomicrobiales bacterium | reverse complement strand
CCGAGGCGCTGGCGAAGCGCTGAACCGCGAGGCTCAAGCGGTCAGATCCGCCCCTGCAGCAGCGCGACGAGCGCCATGGAGGCGATGACGCCCACGGCCCGCACGGGCATGGCGAGCGGGGGCGTGCCCCCGCCCTTGAGCGCCACCGAGGCGAGGTCGAACACGAAGGACACGGCGATCGGCCAGACGATGGGCGGGATGCCGGCCTCGTTCCAGGCCGGGTTGCGCGTGACGAAGGCCGCGACGGCGAGGCCCGTCGCGCCCATCACGGCGAGGAAGGCATAATCGAGCGTCCGGAGCTGGCTCATCGGCGGTTCCCTTCACGGCCGGGACGGGCCTCAGCCTTCCTTCGCCGTCACCTTGCCGAGAGCCGCCTGCGCAGCAGCGAGCCGCGCGATCGGCACCCGGTAGGGCGAGCACGAGACATAGTCGAGTCCGGTTTCCTCGCAGAAGCCGATCGAGGCCGGATCGCCGCCATGCTCGCCGCAGATGCCGAGCTTGATGTCGGGCCGCGTCTCGCGCCCCCGCTCGACGGCCATCTTCACCAGCTCGCCCACCCCGTCCCGGTCGATCGTCACGAACGGATCGGCCGGCAGGATGCCCTTGGACGTGTAAGGGCCCAGGAAGGAGGCGGCATCGTCGCGGCTGATGCCGAGCGTGGTCTGGGTGAGGTCGTTCGTGCCGAAGGAGAAGAACTCCGCCGAAGCGGCGATCTCCCGCGCCCTGAGCGCCGCACGGGGCAGCTCGATCATGGTGCCGACCTGATAGGTCAGCTTGGCGCCCGTCTCGGCCTCCACGGCCTTCTCCATGGCGTCGATGCGGCCGCGCACGAGGTCGAGCTCGGGCTTGGTCATCACCAGCGGCACCATCACCTCCGGCACGACCGGATGGCCCGTCTCCCGGGCGGCGATCACCGCCGCCTCGAAGATGGCCCGGGCCTGCATCTCGGCGATTTCCGGATAGGCGACCGCGAGGCGGCAGCCGCGGAAGCCCAGCATCGGGTTGAACTCGTGCAGCTCGGCGGCGCGGCGCTTCAGCTTCTCCACGGGCACGCCCATGGAGGACGCGACCTCGGCCATCTCGGCCTCGGTGTGCGGCAGGAACTCGTGCAGCGGCGGATCGAGCAGGCGGATGGTGACGGGCAGCCCCTGCATGATCTTGAAGATCTCGACGAAGTCGGCGCGCTGCATCGGCAGCAGCTTGGCCAGCGCCTTGCGCCGGCCCGCCTCGTCGTCGGCGAGGATCATCTCGCGCACGGCGACGATGCGGTCGCCCTCGAAGAACATGTGCTCGGTCCGGCAAAGGCCGATGCCCTCCGCGCCGAATTCGCGGGCCGTGCGGGCGTCGAGCGGGGTTTCGGCGTTGGCGCGCACCTTGAGGCGGCGCACCTTGTCGGCCCAGACCATCAGCGTGGCGAACTCGCCCGCGAGCTCGGGCTGCTGCATGCGGATTTCGCCGAGCAGCACCTGGCCGTTCGAGCCGTCGATGGTGATGAAGTCGCCCGCCTTCAGCGTGTGGTTGCCCACGGTGAAGGTCTTCTTGGCGTAGTCGACCCGGATCGTGCCGGCGCCGGAGACGCAAGGCTTGCCCATGCCGCGCGCCACGACCGCCGCATGGCTGGTCATGCCGCCGCGCGTGGTCAGGATGCCCTCGGCCGCGTGCATGCCGTGGATGTCCTCGGGCGAGGTCTCGACGCGCACGAGGATGACCTTCTTGCCGGCCTTCTTCAGCGCCTCGGCCTCGTTCGAGGTGAACACCACCTCGCCGGTGGCGGCGCCCGGCGAGGCCGGCAGGCCGGTGGCGATGATGCGCCGCTCGGCCTTGGGGTCGATGGTGGGGTGCAGGAGCTGATCGAGCGAGCCGGGCTCGACGCGCAGGATCGCTTCCTCCTGCGTGATCAGCCCCTCATTGGCGAGCTCGACCGCGATGCGCAGGGCCGCCTTGGCGGTGCGCTTGCCCGAGCGGGTCTGCAGCATCCAGAGCTTCCCGTTCTCGACGGTGAACTCCATGTCCTGCATGTCGCGATAGTGCTTCTCGAGCACGCCATAGATGCGGACGAGCTCGGCATAGGCCTGCGGCATCGCCACTTCCATCGAGGGCTTGTCGGAGCCGGCCGCCTTGCGGGCCAGCTCCGTGATGTCCTGCGGCGTGCGGATGCCGGCCACCACGTCCTCTCCCTGGGCGTTGATCAGGAACTCGCCGTAGAGTTCGCTCTCGCCGGTGGACGGGTTGCGGGTGAAGGCGACGCCCGTCGCCGAGGTGTCGCCCATGTTGCCGAACACCATGGACTGCACGTTGACGGCGGTGCCCCAGGCGGCGGGAATGTTGTTGAGCTCGCGATACTTGATCGCCCGCGCATTCATCCAGGAGCCGAACACGGCGCCGATCGCGCCCCAGAGCTGCTCGTGCGGATCTTGCGGGAAGTCGCGGCCGAGCTCCTTCCTCACGATCTCCTTGTAGCGCGCGACGAGGACCTTCCAGTCATCCGCGCCGAGCTCGGTGTCGAGCTGGACGCCCTTGCGGTCCTTGTAGTCTTCGAGCGCTTCCTCGAAATGGTGGTGGTCGCAGCCCAGCACCACGTCCGAATACATGGTGATGAAGCGCCGGTAGCTGTCATAGGCGAAGCGCTCGTCGCCGGCCGCGCGGGCCACGGCGCCGACCGTGACGTCGTTGAGGCCGAGGTTGAGCACGGTGTCCATCATGCCGGGCATGGAGGCGCGCGCGCCGGAGCGCACCGACACAAGCAGCGGGTTCGACGCGTCGCCGAAGACGCGGCCCGCGATGCGGCCGATCTCGGCGAGCGCGGCCTCGACCTGCGCCTTCAGCTCGGGCGGGTAGGCGTTGCCGTTCTCGTAGTAATAGGTGCAGACATCGGTGGGGATGGTGAAGCCGGGAGGCACGGGCAGGCCGAGATTGCACATCTCCGCCAGATTGGCGCCCTTGCCGCCCAGGAGGTTCTTCATGTTCGCCTGTCCCTCGGCCCGGCCGTCGCCGAAGGTGTAGACCCACTTCTTCACGCTCATGAAAGTCCTCGCATTCACCGTGGCCGGGCGGCCGCGGGCATCCCGGCGGTTAAGCGTTTCGCACCTGCGAAATGTTCCGCACTTCTGTCAAAAACGCCGCCACATTTCAATTGCGCCCTTTGTCGGGTTGGGGCTGAATGAGGGCTGAATGGTGGAAACCCCGCTTCAGCGGGCCCTGGCGGGCCAGCGCAGCGGCCATTTCGTGATGCGGCCGGCAAGGTCGGCCTCGTCGATCTCGTCCTCGGCGGCGTGCACGCGCCCCTTAACGGAAATCCCCGCCTCGATCACCGTCAGCGGCGTGCCGGACACCAGCGGGTGCCACCATTTCAGGTCCTCGCCCTGCGCCACCAGCCGGTAGGCGCAGCTCGGCGGCAGCCAGCCGAGCGAGCGCACGTCGGCCGGCGTCAGCGTCACGCAATCGGGCACCTTCACCGAGCGGTTCGTGTAGTCCTTGCAGCGGCAGGTGGCGGCGTCGAACAGCGCGCAGCAGACATCGGTGGCGTGGATCGCGCCGGTGTCGGCATCCTCGAGCTTGACGAGGCAGCAGCGCCCGCAGCCATCGCACAGGCTTTCCCACTGGG
>JAIXZF010000360.1 GCA_027489835.1 Hyphomicrobiales bacterium | reverse complement strand
GCGCCCTATGATCCGCTGGCGCAGAGCATCACGGCCCGTCTCAAGGGGCCGAGCGCCGCGCATTGGCTGGGAACCGACCAGTTCGGCCGGGACCTGCTCTCGCGCATCATCCACGGGCTAAGGGCCTCGCTGGGCATCTCGGCAGCGGCGGTGACGGCGGCGCTGGCGCTGGGCGGCACGCTAGGGCTCATCGCGGCCTACCGCAGGGGCTGGACCGAGCGGATCGTGATGCGCTGCATGGACGTGCTCTTCGCCTTTCCGGTTATGCTGCTCGCCATCGGCATAATCGCCATGCTGGGGCCGGGGCCGATCCCGACCGCCATCGCCATCGCGGTGGTCTACACACCGATCTTCGCGCGGCTGCTGCGCGGGCCGGCGCTGGTGATCGCGACCAGCGACTATGTCATGGCGGCGCGTTCCATCGGTGCCTCGGATGCGCGCATCATCGGGCTGCACATCCTGCCGAACCTCGCCAGCGTCATCCTCGTCCAGACCAGCCTGCTGCTCTCGGCGGCGATCCTGGTCGAGGCGTCGCTCTCCTTCCTCGGGCTCGGAACGCAGCCGCCCACGCCCTCGCTCGGCACGATGCTGGCGGAGGGGCGCAACTTCCTGCTGCTCTCGCCCTGGAGCGCGATCTTCTCCGGCCTCGCCATCCTCGTCCTCGCCTTCGCGCTCAACCTGCTCGGCGATGCACTGCGGGACGCGCTCGATCCGCGCCTCAGGGGCGAGCGGTGACGCCGCGGGACGCGGCGCCCAGCGACGTAGCGTGGATGGCTGCGCTCGCGGCCGAAGCCTACCGCGACGTCTTCGCGCCGCTGCTCCCCGACTGTGACTGGTCCGGCTTCGACGCGGCGCATTTCACGGCGCGTTTCGCGGCCGAATGGCCAAGGATCAGGGTGATCGAGGGCCTCGGCTTCTGCCTCCAGAATGGCGCGCACATCGCCATGTTCTTCGTGGCCGGCAAGGCGCGCGGCAAGGGCGTCGGCGCCCGTCTGCTCGACGACGCGGTGGGCCGCGGGGCGCGCACGCTCGAATGCTTCGCGCTCAACCAAGGGGCACGGCGTTTTTACGAACGCCATGGTTGGCGGCTGATCGATGCGAGTTCGCGCCCCTTCGCCGGCCGGAGCTGCGATTTCGTGAGCTATGCCTGGCAGGGTCCGGTCACAGCGTCCGCGTGACCTTGACGAGATGGGGCGGGTTGTCGGGGTCGAAGCCCTTCAGCCGCGCGGCGGCCTCTATGGCGAGATAGGCAGGCAGCAGCATCGCGACCGCGTCGATGAGCGGGTTTGCCGGCTCGAGCCAGGGCAGCTCGACGCCGGCTGAGAGCACCGGCACGCCGGCCATCTCCAGCCCCTCAGCAACCTGCCTGACCCCGTCGCCCTTCTGCAGCGGCAGGGCGAGCAGCGGCGTGACGCCATTCAGGGCGGCGCGCGGCCCGTGCATCAGTTCGGCGGCGCTGTAAGCGAGTGCGGGCAGGCGCAGCGTCTCGGCGCATTTCAACGCGATCTCGCGCGCGATGCCGAGGCCGTAGCCGCGCGCCGCGACGAACAGGCAGGGCGCCTGCGCGAGGCTTTTCGTAAGGGGCGACCAGTCGAGCCCGGCGGCCTGCCGCAGGCGGGCCGGCAAAGTGGCGAGTGCCGCGAACAGCGCCTCGTCACGGGCCAGGGCCGCGACCAGCAAGGCGCCCGCGGCCAGCGATGCGATGACCGACTTGGTGGCCGCGACGGAGCGCTCCGGCCCCGCGCCGATGTCGACGACGTGTTCGCAGGTTTGGGCCAGCGGGGATTGCGTTCTGTTCAGCAGCGCGATGGTGACCGCGCCTGCCTGCCGCGCGGCCTCGGTGGCCGCGACGATGTCGGGGCTGCCGCCCGACTGGGAGATGACGAGGAAGAGCGCGCCATCGAGCTTGAGCTTCCTGTCCATCAGCGTGGTGACGGAGGGCGCCGCCGCGCAGACGGGCAGTCCGAGCCGGGCTTCGATCAGGTAGCGCAGGACCGCTCCGGCATGCCCCGAGCTGCCGCGCCCGCAGATCAACGCGAGCGGGGCGGCGTCGATCGAAATGGCGCGGGCCAGCGCCTCGAACCCGGCACGCCGCGACAACAGGGCCTCGACGCGGTCGGCGCTTTCAAGCGCTTCGGCGCGCATTGCCGAGGACATGGCGGCCGGGTTCATCCCGCGCCATCGCGGGCCGGGCCGTCGCGCAGTTCGCGCACCTCGGTGACGAAGTCATAGCGGTCGCCGCGATAGGCCGAGCGGGTGAACTCGACTGCCGCGCCGTTGGCGAGGAAGCCCCGGCGTTCGATGCGCAGGATGGCGGCGCCGGCCGGAAGCGACAGCAGCTTCGCCTCCTGCGGCGTGGCCAGCGAGGCCTGGAGACGCTGGAGCCCGCGCACGGGGCGGGCGCCGCGCGCCTCGAGCGCCGCGTAGAGCGAGGCGCCCAGATCGGAAAGCGATGGCAGATACTGCGCCGGGATGACGGCGCGCTCGATGGCGAGCGGCTCGCCGTCAGCCGTGCGAACGCGGGCGATGCGGTGCACCGCCTGGCCCGGCGCGAGGCCCAGCGTCATCGCCTCGTCCGGCGTCGGCAGGCCCGTGGCTTTCTCGAGCCAGACGGAGCCCGGCGCCTGGCCGCGATTGGCCATGTCGGCCGAGAAGCCCGCCAGCAGGGCCGCCGGCTGCTCGATGCGCGGCGCGATGTAGGTGCCGGAGCCATGGCGGCGCGACAGCAGCCCCTCGCGCAGCAGGATGTCGAGCGATTTGCGCACGGTGACGCGCGAGATGCCGACCGTGTCGGACAGCTCGCGCTCGGAGGGCAGCGCGTCGCCGGTCCTGATCTCCCCATCGCGTATCTGGTTGCGGATCACCTCGGCGAGCTGGAGGTAGAGCGGGGTGGGATTGACCTCGTCGAGCTGGCTTCTGTCAATCCGGAGCATCACTGGGCTCCGTTCGCAATGTCCGAGAGAGCGAGGCGGAGATTGCCGCCGCACCGTTCCAGCATGGCCGCGGCCTGCGGGCCGCCATAGCCCAGCACCGCCAGCGTC
>JAIXZF010000068.1 GCA_027489835.1 Hyphomicrobiales bacterium | reverse complement strand
GGCTTGCCGTCATGGAAGCTGGCGCCGCACGTCAGCTTGAAGGTGTAGGTCTTGCCATCCGGCGAGATCGTCCACGAGCTGGCGAGGCCCGGCGTCACGCGCAGATCCTTGTCGATCGCGGTGAGCCCTTCATAGATCGTGCCGTTGACGATCTGGAACGAGGTGAAGGCCGTCACGATGTGCGGATCGAGGCCGGCCGGGGAGGCATCGACCGCCGCCTGGAGCACCTGCGCGCGGGCCTCGCCGCTGCCTGCCGCGAGCATTCCCAGGCCCATCGCCAGCGCCATGGCGCTCGTTGCCAGTACGCTGTTCATGCGTCGTCTCCCTGTGCCGTTCCTGTTGCACCCGGCGCGGCCTTGAGCCCTTGGTTGCGTCCTGAGTGGTCTATAACTATGCTAGTCCTCTAAGATCCCAATCGCAAGCGAGCGCCCCATGGCCGAAGCCCGCCGGAAGACCGCGATCGGAGCGATCAGCGGCACGTCGATGGACGGAATTGACATCGCGGTGGTGGTCACGGACGGCCTTCACGAGGTGGCCATGGGCCCCGGCCTCACCGCCCCTTATCCTCCCGCGTTGCGTGCCGAGCTGCAGGCGCTGATCGCCGATCCCTCGCTCGCCGAGCGCGACCCGCTGGCCGATCTCGACGCCAAGGTGACCGAGGCCTTCACCAACGCCATCGCGGCCTTCATGGCGGCCGAGGGCCTGACCGCGCGTGACGTCGATCTCATCGGCCTTCACGGCCAGACGGTCTTCCACCGGCCCGAACGCCGCTTCACCCGCCAGCTCGGCCTCGGCGCCGGCATGGCGAAGGCGCTGGGCGTGCCGGTCGTCGATGCCTTCCGGCAGGCCGATGTGGCCAGCGGCGGCCATGGCGCGCCCTTTGCCCCGCTCTACCACGCCGCGCTGGCCGCCCCGCTGCCCAGGCCCGTGATGGTGCTGAACTGGGGCGGCGTCGGCAACGTCACCTGGATCGGCGAGGAGAACGACGGCCCCTCGATCCTGGCCTTCGACACGGGCCCCGCCTCCGCGCTGATCGATGATCTCGTGCGCGAGCGCTTCGGCCGGCCCTATGACGAAGGCGGCCGGCTCGCGGCGCAGGGCACGGTCCATTCGGACGTGCTGGCACGGCTGATGGACAACCCGTTCTTCGGCGTGGTCCCGCCGAAATCGCTCGACCGGCAGGATTTCCACGCCCGCGCCCGCATCGTAGAGGCGCTCCCTGACCATGACGCACTGGCGACGCTCGCCGCCTTCACCATCGAAGCCACCGCCGCGGCGCTCGCCCATGTGCCGCGCGCGCCGCTGCGCTGGCTCGTCACCGGCGGCGGGCGGCACAACCGCACCTTCATGGACGGCCTCGCGCGCCGCGTCGGCGTCCCGGTCGATCCGGTCGAGGCCGTGGGCTGGAATGGCGACGTCCTGGAAGCGCAGTGCTTCGGCTATCTGGCCGTGCGCTCCGTGCTCGGCCTGCCGCTGAGCCTGCCCACCACCACCGGCGTGCCGCGCGCCATGCCGGGCGGCGTGCTGTGGAAGGCGGCGTGAGCGCTGGCGTCGCCCGGCCTGTCCCTGCCCAGCCCGTCCCGGCCGCGCCGGTTCTCTCCGTGGAGAACCTGTCGCTGGCGGTGGGCCCTCTCGCGCTGGTGGAGGACGTCTCCTTCGACATCCGGCCCGGCGAGATGCTGGGCCTGGTGGGCGAGTCGGGCTGCGGCAAGAGCGTCACCGCGCTCTCGATCCTGAGGCTGCTGCCCGAGCCGCCCATCCGCATCGCGTCGGGCCGCATCCTGTTCGGCGAGCGTGACCTCGCGGCGCTGCCGCTGGACCGGATGCAGCCCCTCCGCGGGCGCGAGATCGGCATGATCTTCCAGGAGCCGATGACCTCGCTCAATCCGGTCTTCACCATCGGCCGGCAGATCGCCGAGCCGCTCAGGCTGCATCTGGGCCTCGGCCGCAGCGCGGCGCTGGTGCGCGCCGCCGAGCTTCTCGATCTCGTCGGCCTGCCGGAGCCCAGGGCGGCGCTCGACCGCTATCCCCACCAGCTCTCGGGCGGGCAGCGCCAGCGCGCCATGATCGCCATCGCCATCGCGTGTGAGCCGAAGCTGCTGATCGCCGACGAGCCCACCACCGCGCTCGACGTCACCGTGCAGGCGCAGGTGCTCGAACTCATCAGCCGGCTGCGGCGCGAGATGGGGCTGGCCTGCCTGCTCATCACGCATGACCTCGGCGTGGTGGCGCAAATCTGCGAGCGCGCGCTGGTGATGTATGCCGGCCGCATCGTCGAGGAGGCGCCGGTGCTGGAGCTGTTCCGCCAGCCGCGCCACCGCTACACGCGGGCGCTGGTGGATACGATTCCCGCGCGCAACCGGCCGGGAGCGCGCTTGCCCGCCATTCCCGGCCAGGTGCCGGCGCCCGGCGCGCGCGGCGAGGGCTGCCCCTTCGAGCCGCGCTGCGCGGCCCCGGTCTCCCGGTGCGGTCCCGAACGACCGCCGCTGGCGGGCCCTTGGCCGCACCGCGCCGCCTGCTGGAACCCGGCCGCATGACAGCGCCGCTTCTGAAGGTCGAGGACCTGTCGAAATCCTATGTCGACCCCAAGGGCCGCCGCGTCGAGGCCCTGCGCGGGGTCAGCTTCGAGATCGCGCCCGGCGAGGTGCTCGGCGTGGTCGGCGAATCCGGCTGCGGCAAGACCACACTCGGCCGCACCATCATGCGGCTGATGGAGCCCGACACCGGGCGCATCTGGCTGTGCGGCGAGGATTTCGCCGCCAAGTCGGGCGCCGCGCTCAAGGCCGCGCGGCGCGAAGTGCAGATGGTCTTCCAGGATCCGTTCGGTTCGCTCAACCCCCGCCACAGCGTCGGGGCCATCATCGCCGAGCCGCTCATCGTCCACGGGAGGCTAGGTGCCCGCGAGCGCGTGGCCGAGTTGCTGGACCTCGTCGGCCTGCCGCCCGATGCCGGCGCGCGCTACCCGCATGAGTTCTCGGGCGGCCAGCGCCAGCGCATCGCCATTGCCCGCGCCCTCGCGCTGTCGCCGAAGCTGATCATCGCGGACGAGCCGGTCTCCGCGCTCGACGTCTCGATCCAGTCCCAGATTCTCAACCTCATCGCCGATCTCAGGGAGCGGCTGGGCCTCGCCATGCTGTTCATCAGCCATGACCTTTCGGTGATCCGCCATGTCTCGGACCGTATCGCCGTGATGAAGGACGGCCTGATCGTCGAGATCGGCCCTGCCGCCCGCGTCTTCGAGGCGCCGGAACATCCCTATGCGCGGTCCCTGCTGGCCTCGATGCCGCGCCTGCCCGACGCCTAGACGACGATGTCGGCCTCGGGCAGCGCCTCGCCCTCGGCCGTGCGCCTGAAGTTCTCGAACATTCGCCTCACCGTGGGCTCGAAGGTGTCGGTGGTGACTGCGGCGAGATGCGAGGTGACGACGAGGTTGTCGAGCGTCAGCAGCTTGCTGTCGGCGAGCAAGGGCTCGACGGAGAACACGTCCATCGCCGCCGCAGCGATGCGCTTCGACGCAAGCGCCGCATGCAGCGCGTCTTCGTCCACCACCCCGCCGCGAGCCACGTTCACGAGGATTGCGCCCGGCTTCATCCGCCCGAACGCCGCCGCGTCGATCAGGTTCGCGGTCTCGTCGGTCAGCGGGCAGTGCAGGCTCACGATGTCCGACTGCGCCAGCAACTCGCCGAGCGGCGCGTGCGTGACGCCGAGCGTAGCCTCGTCCGCCGTCGGCAAGGGCACGCGCTTGGCATAGAGCACCCGGCAGCCGAAGCCTTTCAGCAGCCGCGCCACGTTCGAGCCGATCGCCCCGAGCCCGACGATGCCGACCGTCCGGCCCGAGAGCAGCCTCGGCTCGGCCGGCGTCTGGCCAGGGCCGCGCCACTCGCCCTGCTTCAGCCTTTCATGCGCGAACGCGATGTTGCGCAGCGCGGCCAGCATCAGCCCGATGGTGAACTCCGCCACCGGCAGCGCATTGCTGCCCGTGGTGCGCGCCACGCGGATGCCCAGTGCGCGCGCCGCCTCGACATCGATGTTGTCGACCCCGACGCCCCATTTGTGCAGCAATTTCAGCCGGCCTGCCGCGCCGAGCACAGCCGCGCTGACGGCGACCTGCCCGGCGATGGCGAAATCGGCGTCCGCGATCACCGCCATCTGGTGCGCTTCGCCCGGCTCCGAGGCATGCGTGAAGGTGAAGCCGGCCGGCAACAGCGCCCGCAGCGCCTCGGCGCGGGCCGGCGTCGTCATGTCGAGCAGCACGATGCGGTGGGTCATGGCGGTCCTGTTCAGGAAAGGGTGAAGCGCACGCCGGCGCGCGCCAACCCGCCCGCGATGCCGACTGGCGTGCCATCCGCCCGCCAGCAGGCGGCACCCGTCATCAGCCCGTCCCCGTGGAAGGAGATCGCGCTCATGCCGCCCGCGATGCGGTTGACGCGCAGGATGGCGTGCCCGCGCTCCGCCAGCGCATCCGCCACCGTATCCGGAATGGCGGGCTCGATCTCCAGCGGGCCGCCCTCGGTCCAGATGCGCGGAGCCTCGACCGCCTCCTGCGCGCTCATGCCATGGTCGATCAGGTTGACGATGGCCTGCATGGCTGAGGGAAAGATGCGCAGGCCCCCCGGCAGGCCGAGCGCATGCAACACCTGGCCATCGCGCATGACCATCATCGGCGCCATGGAGGTGAACACCCGCTTGCCCGGAGCGATGGACAGCGCCCGGCCGGGATGCGGATCGAAGTTGAACATGTAGTTGTTGGCGATCATCCCCGTGCCGGGGATCTGCACGCAGGCGCCGAACAGCCCGTTGATCGTCTGCGTGGCGCTGACGACGTTGCCGAAGCCGTCCGCCACCGTGACATGGGTCGTGTCGGCGGATTCGAGCCCACCCATTGCGAGCCCCGGCCCCCACGCCCTGGCCCGGCTCCTGTCGAGTTCCGCCCGCCGCTCGGCCGCGTAGGACTTGGAGATCAGCCGCGCCACCGGCACGTCCACGAAGGCCGGATCGGCCGTCGCCACCGCCCTATCTGCGAAGGCGATCTTCAGCGCCTCGGCCATCAGGTGAATCGCATCGGGCGAGCCGAACCCCATGGCGCCCACATCCTCGCCTTCGAGGATATTGAGCATCTGCGCGATGTGGACGCCGCTGGAGGCAGGCGGCGGAGGCCCGACAATTTCGTGGCCGCGATAGGCGCTGATAATCGGCTCGCGGATGAGCGGCGCGTAGCCGGCAAGGTCGGCGAGCGTCACATGCCCGCCCCGGCTTGCCAGATGCTCGGCCACAAGCGCGCCCAGCGCCCCGCCATGCAGCGCGCCCGGCCCTTCGGCCGCGATCCGCTTCAGCGTCGCGGCATAGTCGGACTGCACCAGCCTTGCTCCCGCCTTCAGCGGCGCGCCCTCGGGCAGGAACAGCGAAGCGAGCCCGGCATCGCCGGCGAGGTCGGCCGCGCAATCCCGGATGCAGTCGGACAAATAGGGCGTCACGGTGAACCCGCCCTCGGCCAGCCGGATCGCCGGCGCCATCACCCTGGCAAGCTGGCGCGTGCCGTGCCGCTCCAGCGCGAGGCACCAGGCCGCGAGCGCGCCGGGCACGGCCACCGCAGCCCCGCCCACTGCGTTGCGCCGGCCTGTCGTTTCACGCGCATTGGGCAGCTTGCCATCGCCCAGCGGCGCGAACATGTCGGCCCGCGCCGAGGCCGGCGCCGTGCTCAGCCCGTCGATGACGAGGTGCCGGGCATCGGCCAGCCTGATGTGCTGGAGCCCGCCGCCCAGCACGCCCACCATCATCGGCTCGACCACGGTGAGCGCGAACAGCGTGGCCACCGCGGCATCGATGGCGTTGCCGCCCGACAGCAGCATCTCGGCCCCGGCCGCCGAAGCGAGGGGGTGGTTGCTCACCACCATGCCGCGCGAGCCCGTGGCTGGCTGCTTCTCGCAGGCGAAAGGCGCCTGTCGCGGCGCGCGGAACGGCTGTCTCATCGGCTCGCCAATCTCGGAAAAGCTCCGCCGGATCATGGCACAGCGCGCGCTTCGCTCAAGCGCGGCGCCCATGCCTTTTCGTCATGCTCGGCCGGGGCCGGCGGGGGTGGTCGGCACAAGCCCGGCCATGACGATGGAGTGGCGATGGACGACAGGCGGAATGCAGCCCGCCCTCACCCGCCGATGTTGAAGGCCGCCAGCGCTGCCATGTTGACGATGTCCGAGTCCTTCGCGCCGAGCGGCACGATCTGCACCGGCTTGTCGAGGCCGACGATCAGCGGGCCGATCACGGTGGAGCCGCCGAGCTCCTGCAGCATCTTGGTCGCGATCGAGGCCGAGTGGAAGGCGGGCATGATCAGGATGTTGGCGGGCTGGGTCAGCCGGCAGAACGGATACTGCGCCATCAGATCCCGGTTCAGCGCGACGTCTGCGGCCATTTCGCCATCGTACTCGAAGTCGACGCGCATGCCGTCGAGGATCTTCACCGCCTCGCGCACCTTCTCGGAGCGCTCGCCGGCCGGATGGCCGAAGGTGGAGAAGGCCAGCAGCGCCACGCGCGGCTCGTAGCCCAGCCTGCGGCCGACGCC
>JAIXZF010000285.1 GCA_027489835.1 Hyphomicrobiales bacterium | reverse complement strand
AACCTGTCGCTGCTGATCTGCGCCTGGCTCGTGGCCTTCTTCCCGATCCTGTCCAACACGATCATGGGGCTGAACTCGGCCGACCATAATCTCATCAACCTGTTCCAGCTCTACGGCGCTTCGCGCTGGCAGGCGCTGCGCTACCTGAGGCTTCCCGCCGCCCTGCCCTATTTCCTCGGCGGGCTGAAGATTTCCGGCGGCCTCGCTCTGATCGGCGCAGTGGTGGCCGAGTTCGTGGCCGGCTCCGGCGGCAACGCGTCGGGCCTCGCCTACCGCATCCTCGAATCGGGCTACCAGCTGCGCATCCCGCGCATGTTCGCGGCACTGATCATGATCTCGGTGACGGGCATCGCGATCTTCCTGCTGACGAGCTGGATCAGCCACATCTTCCTGAGGAAGTGGCACGAAAGCGCGATCAAGCGGGAGAATTGACCAAGGACCCCACCCTGCCCTCCCCGCACGGCGGGGAGGGAGCGCCCAGCATTGCCGCAATGATGGTCAGCTGGAGCGATTTTCGCGACTGGAGACGATGGTGCGCGTTCCCTCCCCGCCCTGTGGGGAGGGCCAGGGTGGGGCTCTGTCTCCACGCCTCAGCTCAGCTTGCCGCGCGCTGCGACCTCGATCTCGCCGACGATCGTCTCGCCCCTCACCGCGACGTAGCGGTCCACCATGTTGCAGACGACGCAGACATGGTTGGGGATGATGCGGACGATGTCGCCGACGCCGGGGCGGTCGTTGCAGGCCGCGAGGTCGAGGAAACCATGCTCTTCCGCGAAGCGCGCGATGCGGGCCTCGGGATGCTCGAGGATGTAGCCATAGCCTTCGAGGCCGCCGCCGGGGTCGGCCGTCAGCGTCTTCGAACCTGAATCGAGGATCCCGCGTTCGGGCGCGGCGCGGCTCACGACGGTCGCGTAGACCTGCAGCGCGCAATCGGCGAGCGTGGCCTGGCCGCAAGCCATCATCATCCGGTCGTTGAAGATGTAAGTGCCGGCCCGGTGCTCGGTGGCGCCCTTGAGCTGGCCGAGATTGGCGAGGTTCGGCGTGCCGCCGGTCGAGACGATGGACAGCTCGAGGCCATCGGCGCGCAGCGCAGCGCGCACCTCGTCGACGAAGGCCTGCGTCTGCGCCCAGCGATCCTCAGGCGGATACATCAGCAGCCCCGCGAAGGCGAGATGGGGCGAAGCCGCGATCTGCCTTGCCAGCGCGATCGCCTCGCCCGGCGTCTCGACGCCCGCGCGCTTGCGGCCGGTGTCGCATTCCACCACCACGCCGAGCCTGCGCCCCGCGATCTCGCCGGCGCGCGGCAGGCCGGCGATGGTCACCGGGTTGTCGGCCGCGACCGTGACCTGCGTGCCAGCGAGGAGCGCGCCGAGCCGCTCGACCTTGTCCTCGCCCAGGATGTTGTAGCTGATCAGGATGTCGTCGAGCCCGCCCGCGGCCATCACCTCGGCCTCGCCCAGCTTCTGGCAGGTGATGCCCTTCGCGCCAGCCTCGCGCTGCATCGAGGCGATCAGCGGGCTCTTGTGCGTCTTGATGTGCGGCCGGTTGGCCACGCCCGCCGCGTCGCAGGTGGCCTGCACGCGGGCGATGTTGCGCTCGACCACGTCGAGGTCGATGACGACGGCTGGAGAGCCGAACTGGCGGATCAGGGAGGATTTGAAGGCTGCGCTGGTCATGACCGCACTGTGGCAGGCGGACAGCGGCGTCTCAAGCGCATCAGGCGCGGCGCCGGCATGACGCGGGAGCGGCCTGCAAAGAAAAACCGCCGGGCGCGGGCCCGGCGGTTCGATCGTCAGCCCGGAAGGCGGGCGGATGGACGTCCTCAGAAGTCCATGCCGCCCATGCCGCCGCCGCCGCCACCGCCCATGGGCATCGGCGAATCCTTCTTGGGGGCTTCGGCGATCATGGCTTCGGTGGTGATCAGCAGGCCCGCGATCGACGCGGCGTCCTGGATGGCGGTGCGCACGACCTTGGTCGGGTCGATGATGCCGGCCTTCATCATGTCGACGAACTCGCCGGTCTGGGCGTTGTAGCCCGAGGCGTAGTCCTTCGACTCGGCAAGCTTGCCGACGATGACGGCAGAGTCGTCACCGGCGTTCTCGATGATCTGGCGAGCGGGGGTCGTCAGCGCCTTCTTGACGATGTCGATGCCGATCTTCTGGTCTTCGTTGACGGGCTTCAGCTTGCCGATGGCGCCAGCTGCGCGCAGCAGGGCCACGCCGCCGCCGGGCAGCACGCCTTCTTCCACCGCAGCGCGGGTGGCGTTCAGCGCGTCGTCCACGCGGTCCTTCTTCTCCTTGACCTCGACCTCGGTCGAGCCGCCGACGCGGATGACCGCGACGCCGCCCGCGAGCTTGGCCAGGCGCTCCTGGAGCTTCTCGCGATCGTAATCGGAGGTGGTCTCCTCGATCTGACCCTTGATCTGAGAAACGCGGCCCTCGATGTCCTTCTTCTTGCCGGCGCCGTCGACGATCGTGGTGTTCTCCTTCTCGATCCGCACCTTCTTGGCGCGGCCGAGCATGGCGAGCGTGACCGTCTCGAGCTTGATGCCGAGGTCCTCGGCGATCATCTGGCCGCCGGTGAGGATCGCGATGTCCTCAAGCATCGCCTTGCGGCGATCACCGAAGCCCGGAGCCTTCACGGCCGCGACCTTGAGGCCGCCGCGCAGCTTGTTGACGACGAGGGTGGCGAGAGCCTCGCCCTCGATGTCCTCGGCGACGATCAGCAGCGGCTTGCCGGTCTGCACCACGGCCTCGAGGACTGGGAGCATGGCCTGGAGCGAGGAGAGCTTCTTCTCGTGGATCAGGATGTAGGGATCCTCGAGCTCGGCCACCATCTTCTCGGCGTTGGTGATGAAGTACGGCGAGAGGTAGCCACGGTCGAACTGCATGCCCTCGACGACGTCGAGCTCGGTCTCGGCGGTCTTGGCTTCCTCGACGGTGATGACACCCTCGTTGCCGACCTTCTGCATGGCTTCGGAGATCATCTTGCCGACGGAGGTGTCGCCGTTGGCCGAGATGGTGCCGACCTGCGCGACTTCCGCGTTGGAGGTGACCTTCTTGGAGTTCTTCTTGAGGTCGGCGACGACGGCCTCGACGGCCATGTCGATGCCGCGCTTGAGGTCCATCGGGTTCATGCCGGCGGCAACCGCCTTCGAACCTTCACGGACGATGGCCTGGGCCAGCACGGTCGCGGTGGTGGTGCCGTCGCCGGCGTGGTCGTTCTGACGGGACGCGACTTCGCGAACCATCTGGGCGCCCATGTTCTCGAACTTGTCGGCGAGCTCGATCTCCTTGGCGACGGTGACGCCGTCCTTGGTGATGCGGGGTGCGCCGAAGCTCTTCTCGATCACGACGTTACGGCCCTTGGGACCGAGCGTGACCTTGACGGCATTGGCCAGAATATCGACGCCGCGCAGCATCTTGTCGCGCGCGTCAGACGAAAAACGAACGTCCTTGGCAGCCATTGTCTACTCCTTGTGAACTTGAATCTGAATGATGAGGGAACCGGACGAAATCAGCCGACGATGCCCATGATGTCGGACTCCTTCATGATGAGGAGCTCCTGACCGTCGATCTTGACCTCAGTGCCGGACCACTTGCCGAACAGGACGCGATCGCCCTTCTTGACGTCGAGCGCGATCACCTTGCCCGAGTCGTCACGCGCGCCGGAGCCGACGGCGATGACTTCACCCTCCTGGGGCTTTTCCTTGGCGGTGTCGGGGATGATGATGCCGCCCTTGGTCTTCTCTTCGCCATCGAGGCGGCGAACGACCACGCGGTCATGCAGCGGACGGAACTTCATGGATGTGTT
>JAIXZF010000439.1 GCA_027489835.1 Hyphomicrobiales bacterium | reverse complement strand
GCCATGGCCGGGCTCCGCATCGCGCCGACCCGGCATTATGGCCGGTGGCTGGCCGCGGCGCTCATCGTGCTCTGCTTCGCCTGGGTCGTGAAGGCCTTCGCGGAGGGCCAGATCGCCTGGGCCGTGGTCGGCCAGTTCTTCACCGCGCCGGCCATCCTCAACGGGCTTGTCAACACAGTGATCATGACGGCCTGCGCCATGGCCCTCGGCATCGCGCTCGGGGTGCTGTTCGCGGTGATGTACATGTCGCCGAACCCGGTGCTCAGGGCCTCGGCGCTGTTCTACATCTGGTTCTTCAGGGGCACGCCGCTGCTGCTGCAGCTGCTGCTGTGGTTCAACCTGGCGCTCGTCTTCCCGAAGATGGGCATCCCCGGCCTGTTCGAGATGCGCACGGTGGACGTGATGACGCCCTTCGTCGCCACCCTGCTCGGGCTCGGCATGAACCAGGGCGCCTACACGGCCGAGGTCGTGCGCTCGGGCATCCTGTCGGTCGATGCGGGCCAGACGGAGGCGGCGAAGTCCATCGGCATGACGCGGCTGACGGCGCTGCGCCGCATCGTCCTGCCCCAGGCGATGCGGGTGATCATTCCGCCCGTCGGCAACGAGTTCATCTCGATGGTGAAGCTGACCTCGATCGCCAGCGTCATCCAGTATTCCGAGATCCTGCGCAACGCCCAGACGATCTACTACGCCAATGCACGGGTGATCGAGTTGCTGATCGTCGCCGCCGGCTGGTACCTCATCGTGGTCACGCTGCTTCAGATCGGCCAGTTCTTCCTCGAGAAGCGCTTCTCGAAGGGCCGCGGCGAGCGCCGGCCCGGCGCGGCGAAGGCAGGCTGACATGCCGATGCAAGGCGCCCAGCCCATCATCCTCGCCGCTTCCGTCAGCAAGCTGTTCGGTTCGCTCAAGGCGCTCGACGAGGTCTCGCTCGACGTCATGCCCGGCGCGGTGCAGTGCATCATCGGCCCGTCCGGCTCGGGCAAGAGCACTTTCCTGCGCTGCGTCAACCAACTCGAGACCATCGACAGCGGCGCCATGTTCGTCGATGGCGAGCTGATCGGTTTCCGCCGGAAGGGCGACCAGCTCCACCGGCTCTCGGATGCCGAGATCGCCCGGCAGCGCCTCGCCACAGGCATGGTGTTCCAGCGCTTCAACCTGTTCCACCATCTCACGGCGCTGCAGAACATCGTGGAAGGCCCCGTCACCGTGCTGCGCCAGCCCCGCAAGGAGGCGACCGAACGGGCCATGGCCCTGCTCGAACGCGTGGGGCTGGCGTCGAAGCGCGACGCCTATCCGATCGAACTGTCCGGCGGGCAGCAGCAGCGCATCGCCATCGCCCGCGCGCTCGCGATGAACCCGAGGGTGATGCTGTTCGACGAGCCGACCTCCGCACTCGACCCCGAGCTGGTGGGAGAGGTGCTTGCCGTGATGCGAGACCTCGCGGCCTCCGGCATGACCATGATCGTCGTGACCCATGAGCTTGGCTTTGCCCGCGAGGTGGCCGGCGACGTGGTGTTCATGGACCATGGCAAGATCGTCGAGCGCGGGCCGCCTGCCGAGATCCTCAGCCGCCCCAGCCATCCGCGCACCCGCGACTTCATCGCCGCCGTCCTCACCTGAGCCAACCGAACCGGAGACCCATGACCATGCGCATCGCCATCGCCGCCCTCGCCCTTCTGGCCTCGACCGCCATCGGTCACGCCCAGGCCGTGCCAGACCGCGTGAAGAGCGCCGGCAAGCTCGTCATCGCCACGAACCCGAACTATGCGCCGATCACCTACAAGGACCCGGCGACCAACAAGTTGACCGGGTTCGACATTGACCTCGGCGAAGCCATCGCCGCCGAGCTGGGGCTGAAGGCCGAATGGCAGGAGATTGCCTTCGCGCAGATGCTGCCTTCGCTGCAGACCGGCCGCGTCGACATGGTCATGGCCTTCATGTCGGACATCCCCAGCCGGCGCGAGACCGCCGATTTCATCAACTACGTCCGCTCCGGCGCGCAGTTCTACACCACGACCGCCCGGCCCGAGCTCAAGACCGCTACCGATCTGTGCGGCCGCAAGGTCGGCGCCAGCCGCTCCACCACCTGGCCGGCCGACATCGCCGCCTGGTCCGCGACGAACTGCGTGGCGAAGGGGCTGAAGCCGATCGAGCCCATCGGCACCGAAGGCTCGGTCGATGCCCGCGCGCAGCTCAAGACCGGGCGGCTCGATGCCGCCGTGCAGGGCAACGAGACCCTGCCGTACTTCCAGCAGCTCGAGCCCAACACCTATGTGCTTCTCGGCGAACCCTTCACGGACAAGCTCGTGGGCATCCCCTTCGTCAAGACGGCCGAGGGCAACCAACTGCGCGACGCCGTGAAGGGCGCCATCGAGCGGCTGCAGGCCAAGGGCGCCTATGACCAGATCATCGCGAAATATGGCCTCAAGCCCAACGTGCTGAAGCCGATCACGGTCAACCAGGGCAGCTGAGGCCGGGCTCGCGCGCCCGGCGGCCTCAGGCTGCCGGCGCCGTCGCCACGCCGCGATACCGCGCGACGCAATCCGCCACGCTGCCGCGATGGGCGATCGCGCCCTTCTCGAGGACGATCGCCTGGTTGCAGGTGCGCTCGAGAAGGCCGAGATCGTGCGAGGCGAAGACGAGGATCTTCGAGTCGGCGATCAGCCCTTCCATCCGCGCGCGCGCCTTCTCGATGAACGACATGTCTCCGGCGTTGATCATCTCGTCCATGATCATGATGTCAGGGCGGATCGAGGTCGAGATGGCGAAGGCGAGGCGGATGAACATGCCGGTCGAGTAGGTCCGCATCGGCAGGTTCAGGAAGTCGCCCAGCTCGGAGAAGTCCTCGACAGCCGGCACGAGCGCTTTCGCCTCGTGCGAGGACAGGCCCATGAAGATCGCCCTGCGCTCGATGTTCTGGTAGCCCGACAGGGCAGGGTCCATGCCCATCAGGAAGTCGGTCATCGAGGCGACCGAGCCCGAGCGCGCCAGCGTGCCCGTCGTCGGCTCGTAGATGCCTGCGCACACCTTCAGGAGGGTGGATTTGCCCGCGCCGTTGTGCCCGATGATGGCGAGCCGGTCGCCGGTCGCCAGATCGAGCGTCACATCCCTGAGCGCATTGATCAGCGGCCTGCGGGCCGAGCCCGTGACCGTGGCGCCGACCTTGTGGAACAGCGAGGCGCGCAGCGACCGGTCCGCGTGCTCCAGCACGGGGAAGGTGACGCTGACGCGATCGAGCCTGAGGTGCATCCGGAGCCCTGCTTCAAAGCCAGAAGGTGATCCAGCGCCGCCACTTCGCGAAGACCACGAAGCCGAGCGCCGCATTCCCCGCGAAGATTGCCAGCGCAATGAGCCAATAGTGCGGCTCCGGCGCGTGGCCGAGAAGCGGCGCGCGCAGCAGTTCCAGGAAGACGTGGAACGGATTGAAGACGAGGAGCGAGCGCAGGTGCGGATCGATCAGTTCCTGCCGCCAGATCACGGGCGTCAGGAAGAACAGCACCATGGTCAGGTTGCCGACGATGCCGGGCACGTCCCGGAAGCGCACGCCGACGATGCCGAGCCAGAAGGACGCCGCGAGCAGCGTCGCCACGGTCAAGGCCAGCGCCGGGATCACCAGCAGCATGCCGAAGTTCGGCCACAGCCCGAAGGCCAGGAACACGACCGGCACGATGATGATGTTGTGCCCGAGGATGACCAGGTGCTTGACCATGTTGGCCATCAGGTAGGTCGACCGCGGCAGGTTCAGCTCCTTCATGTAGGAGGCCGACGTGGCGAAGGTCGTGGAGGCATCCGTCAGGCTCGTCGTCATGAGCAGCCAGAAGACGTGGCCGGCCGCCAGATAGGGCAGGAACTCCGCAAGGGGCTGTTTCCAGATGTTGGCCCAGACGAATCCGATGGCCAGGATCAGCACCGCGTTGGACAGCGTCAGCCAGAACTGGCCGAGCACGCTGCGCCTGTAACGCGACGCCACATCGCTCGCGCCGAGCAGCAGCACGAGGTTCCAGCGGGCCAGGCCGCCGGCCAGATCGTCGACAGCCCGGCGCCAATAGCTGACTTCGGGCCGGATGTCCTCCGAGCGGATGCGCGGGCGGGGCCTCGCGCGTCCGCCGGCGTCGGTCGTCACGTCCTCGACCGTCATCAGCGAAGCCGGCCGACCCGGCGGATGATGTCCCTGAGCCCGAGTTCGTTCGGCTTCGGCGCCACCATCTGCCGCACAAGCTTCAGCGGGTTGCGGTTCATGCGCTTGAGCGAAGTCGGATCGAGCGAGTAGGGATACTGGATGTGGTAGAAGACCCGGATCTTGTCCATCTCCTCACGGGTGAAGCGTGGCACCGTCGAGCGATGGCGCGGGGTGCAGAGATCATGGGCGATGCGGTCGAACTTCGCGATGAACTCGCGGTAGCTGTAGGCGTCGTTCTCGCAGACCTCGGCGTAGCAGTTCGCGATGACCTTGGCGCATTCGATCGGGTTGTTCAGGAACTCGACGACCTCGGCCATGTTGCCGTGATCCTTCCGCAGCGGCACGTAATGCCGCCACGGCTTGAAGGCGCCGGAATAGCTGCCCTCATACATGATCAGCATGGTCTTCAGCGTCGCCGCCTCGAAGACGCGCGGCGAGAGCTGGGCGAGGTCGATGAGGTTTTCCTTCTCCTTGAAGAAGGTCTCGCGCAGCGCCTCGTAAAGCTCCCGCGCCTCCGGGTCGGTGGCATAGGGGCCGCTGCCCTTCAGGAACTGGCGAACGCGCGAGCTCTGCTTGCCGGACAGGCCTAGCACCGCGACGAAGGTGTCGACCGTGGCCGAGACCGAACCGTCGAAGTCGAACACGCTCGCGCCGCTCTCGACCGCCAGCATCGCACGGCAGCGCTGCATGAACTCCACCCACTGGATGCCGTAGATGCGACTGCGCTCGTTCCAGGCAATGTCGCATTTGATGCCGTAGGGCTTGGCGTCGGCCAGAAAGCGCCGGCCGATCTCGTGCTTCTCGCGGCCGGCCTCGCCATGCCAGGCCGGATAGACCCGGCCCCGGTAGCCGACCGTGATCGGGCGCTCGGCGAGCGGGCGGGGCTGGAAGAGCTTGAGCCCCTCGGGCACATAGCCCGTGAGCACGTTGACGAAGCCGGTATGGGGCACCTGCTTGGGCGGATAGACCTTGCCGATCTCGCCCTGCGGAACGCAGGTGAAGACCACGTCGACGCCGCACTCGTTGATCGCGGCGATGGTCCGGTTCACGAACCGGTACTCATCCTGGATGAACAGCATCTTGACGCCGCGGAAGCGCGACAGCCGCGCGCGCACGTCGGGCGGCACGTAAGCGTCGACGGCGATGAAGAGCGAGTAGTGGATGACGATGACGTCAAACGGCTCGAAAGAGAACTTCGCCGGCAGCTTGCCGATGTTCGAGAGAACGAAGACCTCGTGCTTCGAATAGTGATAGAACGCGTTGATGTGGTCGCAGACGGTCGCCGCGTTGTAAGGATCGTAATTGCACATCACGAGGATGCGCAGCCCGTCATCCTCGGCCCGGACCTCGTCGGCCTCCTCATCCGGACGCTCGTGGTCCCCGGTCTCGTCGTCCGCCCTGCGGATCACGGCCGGGCGCGGCGGGGGCGGCGGCGGAGTAACGACACGCGCCTTGATCGCCGGCTGCGAGAACAGCGCCTCGGCGCTCTTCGCGACCGGGCGGGCCTTGCGCCCCTCCACGACGATGGGGGCTGCGCTTCCCGAGCGCGTCCTGCTGCGGCTGCGCGCTGCGCCATTGCCCGCCGGAGCGCCGTCATCAACCGAGTTCATGTCTGGTCTCTCCCCGGCAGCGCCTGGATGACGGGCCGCGCCGGAGCATGGGCCCGGGGGACCATGCCGTCCGGCGCGCGGCCGCTCAGCATTTGAAGGCGTTGTCCTTCATCAGCCCACGGGGCTGCAAGGCGTTGCGCGTATCGGCCACCATGCGCGCGTTGTCGACCACGAGGCCGTAATCGACGTCGCGATGCCCGGTGGTCACGACGACGCAATCATAGCCCGCAATGCTCGCGGCGTCCAAAGGCACGCTCGTGCGCCCTTCGAGCTCCGGATAATCGATGTCGCGCGGGAAGACCGGAAGGTACGGGTCGTGGAAATCGACCACGGCCCCGCGCTTCTCGAGCAGTTCGAGAACCTTGAGGGCGGGGCTCTCGCGGAAATCGCCGATGTCCTGCTTGTAGGCGATGCCGAGCAGCAGCACCTTGGCCTTGTGCAGGCCGCGGCCCTGCCGGAGGTCGAGTTCGCGCGCCAGCCGGTCGACGACGCGGTAGGGCATGTTCGAATTGATCTGTCCGGCCAGTTCGATGAAGCGCGTGCTGATGTCGAACTCGCGGGCCTTCCAGGTCAGGTAGAACGGGTCGATCGGGATGCAGTGCCCGCCGATGCCCGGGCCCGGATAGAAGGCCATGAAGCCGAAGGGCTTGGAGTTGGCGGCCTCGATGACCTCCCACACGTCGATTCCCATGTGCTCGAAGACGACCTTGAGCTCGTTGACGAGCGCAATGTTGACGGCGCGGAAGATGTTCTCGGTCAGCTTGACGGCCTCGGCTGTCTCGGTCGACGAGACGGGCACGACGCGGGTGATGGCAGCATCGTAGACCGCGCTCGCCAGCGCCAGGGCATCGGGGCCGTCGCCGCCCACGACCTTGGGAATGGTGCGCGTGCTGTAATGCGGATTGCCGGGGTCCTCGCGCTCGGGCGAGAAGGCGAGGAAGAAATCCTCGGCGGCCTTCAGCCCGCTGCTTTCGAGGATCGGCTTCAGGATTTCCGAGGTCGTGCCGGGATAGGTGGTCGATTCGAGGATGATGAGCTGGCCGCGCCGCAGCGTCTTCTTCACCGCCTGAGCCGTCTGCGTCACGTATTTGAGGTCCGGCTCGCGATGCTTGGTCAGCGGGGTCGGGACGGCGATGATGAGCACGTCAGCGGTGCCGCACAGTCCGAAATCGGTCGTGCCCTTGAGCCTGCCGGCCTCGACGGAATCCTTCAGCGCCGAGCCTGGGATGTGCTTGAGGTAGGATTTGCCCTGATTGAGCGCGTCCATCTTCTGATTGTCGACATCGAATCCGAGAACGCTGAATCCGGCGCCGGACAGCGAGATCGCCAGCGGCAGGCCGACATAGCCCATGCCGATCACGCCGATGACGGCCTTGCGCTCCTGGATCAATCGTCCGAGTTCGCGCGCAGAATTCATGTGGAATTGCATCGAATCCATCCAGAATTGGGGGCTTGCCGGGCACCTAAGGCATCAAGCGCCGTTGCACAACATCAAACGGCGGCAGTATCACGTCGGCCATTTCTGGCGATGACGACGATGATACGCGCGTCGTTGCTGCACCCGCGCCCCATGGGAGTTCCACATCATCGATCGCCGGGTTGCCGATCATGACGGCGGTCAGGTAGCGCAAGGCGGCCGGCGCGTCCAGCTTCGTGAGGCGCGGGACGGGAATGCCGCACCGTCACCAGCCGCGGATCGAGCGGCCCGCGGCGGTCACGGCAGCGCCGGCAGCCTCATGCGGCCCAGCCTGATCTCCTCCACCGCCCGCCTGAGGTCCTGTGGCGTGTCGATCTCGAGACAGGGAATCTCGAAGGCCGGCAGCGGAAGATGCCGCGACAGCTCCTCGAAGACGAAGCGGCGGTTCGAGGACAGCTCGACCCCGCTGACATAGGCGATGCCGCACCATTCGAACACGCAGTCGGCCTGCTCGGGCGTTCCAGGCCGGGCGAAGGCGACGACGGAGCCGTCCGCCACGACAGCGCCGACCGCTTCCTCCGTGCCGCGCGGCACGACGCCGACGATGGACGTCGTTGAGGTGCGGCAGCGTTCGATGAAGCGGTCGAAGCCCTCCTGGCCGATGATGAGGTCGCCGTCGATGGCGGCGTAGGGACCGGCAATGTTCTGCGAGGCGAGATAGAGCGAATGGGTGTTGCTGGTCGAGGCGTAGGCCGGATTGCGCACGAAGGTCACGTCTGGCCAGCGCTGCGCGACATGCGCCATCACCTCCTGCTCCCTGAAGCCGACGACGATGCGGACGTCACTGCCAGGCGGAAGGACGGCGAGCTGGTAGTCGATCAGCCGCGCCTCGCCGATGGGCAGCAGGCATTTGGGCATGTCCATGCCGAGGCGCGATCCGACGCCTGCGGCGCTGATGACGAAGCGCATCATGGCAGCGCCTCGAGCGCGCGGACGAGGGCGACCTGCGAGGTGCAGACCATGTCGGCGCTGGCCACGAGCATCGGCACGGGCGGATGGAGGCCCGCATAGGCGATGCGCAGATCGGCGTTCTCGAACATCGCCATGTCGCCGACCCCGTCGCCTACGGCCACGATCCTCGCATGGTCGGCGCGGACCCGCTGGACGGCGGCGCCCTTGTCGAGCACCGACGTGACGCCAAGCAGGCGGTCGCCATCGGTCGCGGCCTGCGAGGCGAAGAAGGGGACGCCGATGCGCGCGAGGAGGCCGCTGACCCAGGCGTCGAGGTTGCCCGTGATCACGTAGCAGGACTGGGGCCGCGCCTGGATGAACGCGATGATGTCCTGGAAGAGCGGCAGGCCCGAAACGATGGCGTGCACGCGCGAGATGGGCACGTCCGCCAGCAGGCGGCAGCGGAGCCGGAACGAGCTCTCGAAAGGCAACACGCCGTTGATCGTCGCCATCGTCAGCGCCTCGATCTCAGCGACGAGCCCCGTCTCTGCCGCGATCGCGGGCAGAAGCTCGCGCGCGGTCAGCGTGCCGTCGAGATCGAAGCAGAAGGCTGTGCTCATGGGCGGGCGCAGAGGAAGAACCGGTGATGCGTCTCGGCATGCCTTGCGAAATGGCGGCTGTCCAGTGGCCCGCTCTCGACGACGCGAAGGCCCGCCTCCGCGATCAGGCCCGCATACTCGTCCGCCGTGCGATAGACCGCGCTGTAGCTGTCATTCAAGGCGGCGGACGGCTCCTCGATCAGCGTGAGGCGCTCCGGCCCGGACGAGATGCCCTCGCGCAGATAGACGATCCCGCCCGGCGCCAGCAATCCGGCCGCACGGCGCAGCATCGCCGCCGCCTCCTCGTCGTTGAGGTAGATCGAGACCGCCACCACCAGGACATGGCTGTAATCAGTCCGCGGCAGCGGCGCGCCACCGGCGAAGTCAGAGATCGGCAGCACCGCGAAACCGATGTCGCCCGGCGCCCGCTGCGCTTTCGCCAGGTCGATCAGGGCGGCCGAGAAGTCGATGCCGAAATAGCTGGCGACGCCGCGTCCGTCAGGCCCGGCGACGGACCGCGCCCAGCGCCCGCCGCCGCAGCCGATGTCGAGCACATGGGCGGCGGGATCCGGCAGCCCGAGCAGCTTCAAGGCCCGGTCCCGTTCGGCGAGGTGCCGCTCCTCGGCGGCCTCGCGATCGGTGAAGACGGTGACGGCATAATGGTCGAGCGGGTCGGCGCCTTTCGCGCGCCCCTCGAAGAAGCGCAGAACCTCGTCCGCGTCGAGCCGGGGGGCGCCGCCCTTCACCCGCGCCATCTCACGCCTCTCCGTTCGCCCACCAGCGCAGGCATGCCCGCGCCAGCACATCGATGGTGTCGACCGTCGGCGCAGCGGTCCAGTCGGGCGGGAAGGCGAGGGGGATTTCCGTGCAGCCGAGGATCACGACGCCGGCGCCCCGGG
>JAIXZF010000302.1 GCA_027489835.1 Hyphomicrobiales bacterium | reverse complement strand
TGGGTCACGGGCGGCTTCTTCCTCGTCAGCCTGATCGGGCACTGGCTGTTCGGCTGGTTCGCCTATGTGCAGGAGCAGCAGGCCCATTCCCAGCCCGTGCTCGGCTCCGAGTATCTCGTTCTGATGATGCGCGACACGCTGGAGAACTGGCAGTCGGAGTTCCTGCAGCTGCTCTGGCAGGTGGCCGGCCTCGCGCTGCTGCTCTACGTCGGATCGCCGCAGTCCAAGGAGAACGACGACCGCATGGAGGCGAAGATCGACGCCATCCTGCGCTCGGTCGATCCTGAGGGTGGGCAGAAGAGCCTCGACGAGATCGACGGCCGCTATGCCAGGCGCCACACCGACGAGCATGTCGAGGCGTTGAGGCCGCGCGCGTGACGCAGCCGCCGGCCACACGAAAAATATTTCAAGCTTAAAATAATTGCCCCGTTGCTTGACGGGCCGTAACGTGATGCCATGTCCGTCGAGGAAGGGCGGAAAACCGCCCCCCACGCGTCAAGCCGGAGGTCCATTCATGCGCATTGGTTCGAAACTTGCCCTGTCCGCCCTCGCGCTGGCGCTGTCCAGCACGGTCGCCTTCGCCCAGGAGAAGCTGAAGGTCGGCATCATGGTCACCTTGTCCGGCCCCTCCGCCGTGCTCGGCCAGCAGGCGCGGGACGGCTTCCAGCTCGCGGTGCGCCAGCTCGGCGGCAAGCTCGGCGGCGTCGACACCGAGGTGGTGGTGGTCGACGACGAGCTGAAGCCCGACGTCGCCGTCACCAAGGTGCGCGGCATGCTCGAGCGCGATCAGGTGAACTTCGTCGTGGGCCCGATCTTCTCCAACGTGCTGCAGGCCATCCACAAGCCGGTGGTCGACTCCAACGCCTTCCTGATCAGCCCCAACGCCGGCACCTCGAACTTCGCGGGCGCCCAGTGCCACCCGAACTTCTACGTGACCTCCTACCAGAACGACCAGAACCACGAGGTGCTCGGCAAGTACGCTCAGGACAAGGGCTTCAAGCGCGTCTTCCTGATGACGCCGAACTACCAGGCGGGCCGCGACTCGATGGCCGGCTTCAAGCGCCACTTCAAGGGCGAGGTCGTGGCCGAGGTCTACACCCCGCTCGGCCAGCTCGATTTCTCCGCCGAGCTCGCGCAGATCGCGGCCGCCAAGCCCGACGCGCTGTTCACCTTCATGCCCGGCGGCATGGGCGTGAACCTCGTGCGCCAGTATCGCCAGGCCGGCCTCGCCAGCACGCCCTTCCTATCGGCCTTCACGGTGGACGAGTCCACGCTGCCTGCCCAGCAGGATGCCGCGCTCGGCTTCTTCGGCGGCGCGAACTGGGCTCCGAACATGGACAACCCTCAGTCCAAGGCCTTCGTCGCGGCCTATGAGGCGGCGTTCAACGCCGTGCCCGGCACCTACGCCATGCAGGCCTATGACGCCGCGCTCCTGATCGACGCCGCCATCAAGTCGGCCGGCGGCAAGGTCTCGGACCGCAGCGCGGTGCGCGCCGGCCTGCGCAAGGCCGACTTCAAGTCGCTGCGCGGCGACTTCAAGATGGGCGCCAACGGCTACCCGATCCAGGACTTCTACCTCGTCCAGGCCGCCAAGCGCGCCGACGGCAAGTTCCAGACCGAGATCCGCGAGAAGATCTTCGACGACTACGTCGACGTCTACGCCAAGGACTGCAAGCCCACCAACTGAGCGTCGCCGCTCCCGCTTCCGGGCTAGGCCCGCTGCGCCCCGCGCGCGGCGGGATGCTCAGGGCAGCGCCCGGGGGCAGCGTCGAGAGGCCAGCCGCATGTCGTTCACGCTCTTCGCCGTGCAGACGCTCAACGGGCTGCAGCTCGGCGTGCTGCTCTTCCTGATCGCGGCCGGGCTGACGCTGGTCTTCGGCGTCATGGACTTCATCAACCTCGCCCATGGCGTGCAGTACATGGTGGGGGCCTATCTCGCCGCCACCTTCACCGCGCTCACGGGCAACTTCTTTCTCGGCCTTATGTTGGCCCTGCCCACGGCGCTCGCCTTCGGCTGGCTGCTCGAGGTGCTGATCTTCCGCCATCTCTACGACCGCGATCATCTCGACCAGGTGCTCGCCACCTTCGGCATCATCATCTTCCTCAACCAGGCGGTGAAGGTTGTGTGGGGCGCCGCCCCGCTGAGCGTGCCCATCCCAGAAGTCCTGTCAGGCTCGATCAGGCTGATGGATGGGCTTCTCTATCCCGTCTACCGGCTGGCGATCATCGGCTCCGGCCTCGCCGTCGCCGTTCTGCTTGGCATCCTCGTCAGCCGCACGCGCATCGGCATGCTGGTGCGGGCGGGCGCCGCCAACGCGCCGATGGTCTCGGCGCTGGGCGTCGACATCGGCCGCCTGTTCATGATCGTCTTCGGCTTCGGTGCGATGCTGGCGGGCTTCGCAGGCGCCATGGTCGCGCCGATCCTTTCGGTCGAGCCGGGCATGGGCGACAACCTGCTCATCCTCACCTTCGTCGTCATCGTCATCGGCGGCATCGGCTCGGTCCGAGGCGCCTTCATCGCAGCCATCCTGGTCGGCCTCGTCGACACGCTCGGTCGCAGCTTCGGCCCGGTCGTGCTGCGCACGCTGATGGACCCCTCCGCCGCAGCGCAGACGGGCAGGGCTCTGGCCCCGATGCTGATCTACATCCTCATGGCGGCGATCCTGTTCTTCCGGCCCGCCGGCCTGTTCCCGGCCAAGAAATGAGCGCTCCCGCCGACAGCGCCGCGCCGCCCGCGCCCTCCATGCCCACGCGGCGTCCGGTCTGGGCGCGGGAGGCCCTGGCCGTCGCGTTGTTCCTGGCCCTCGCGCTCATCCCCTTCGCCGCCGCGCTCGGGGCCGAAAGCTACCTGCTCTCGCTCTGCACGCGCGTCGTCATCTTCGGCATCGCGGCGCTCTCGCTCGACCTCATCCTCGGCTATGGCGCGCTCGTCTCCTTCGGCCACGCCGCCTTCCTCGGCATGGGGGCCTATGCGGTCGGCATCCT
>JAIXZF010000392.1 GCA_027489835.1 Hyphomicrobiales bacterium | reverse complement strand
GGGCGGATCAGGTCGTTCATCGCCGCGTCGACGATCACGAAGGTCTTGGCGTCGCCCTGCTTCACGTAGATCACCGAGGCGACGAGGACGCCCGCATTGCCGACGATCAGACGGCCCTGTTCGAACATCACCTTGAGCCCGAGCGGGTCGGTATGGCGCCGGATGACGGCCGCGAAGGCCGCCGGCTCGGGCGGCGGATCGTTGTCTTCGCGGTAAGGGATGCCGAGCCCCCCGCCGAGGTCGATGTGGTGCAGCCTGTGGCCCTGACCCATCAGGTCGCGCGCCAGTTCGGACAACAGCCGCGTCGCGTCGTCGAACGGCTTCAGATCGGTGATCTGGCTGCCGATGTGCATGTCGACCCCGGTGATGCGGAGGCCCTTCAGCGTCGCTGCCCAGGCATAGATCTCGCGGGCGCGGGAAATCGGCACGCCGAACTTGTTGTCGAACTTGCCGGTCGAAATCTTGGCGTGGGTCAGCGCGTCGACATCCGGATTGATGCGGAACGAAACCGGCGCCGTCGTGCCGCGCGACAGCGCCACCTCGGAGAGCGCTTCGGCCTCGGGCTCGGATTCGATGTTGAAGCACAGGATTCCGGCCTCGAGCGCGGCCGCCATCTCGGCCTTCGTCTTGCCGACGCCCGAAAACACGATCCGATTGCCCGGCACGCCGGCGGCCAGCGCGCGCTTGAGTTCGCCGATCGAGACGATGTCCATCCCCGCGCCCTCGCGCGCCAGCGTCTTCAGCACGGCCTGGTTGGAGTTGGCCTTCATCGCGTAGCAGACGAGAGCGTCCGCCCCCGCGAAGGCGTCGCGGAAGACACGGTAGTGGCGCACCAGCGTGGCGGTCGAATAGCAGTAGAACGGCGTTCCGACGGCCTGGGCGATCTCGCGCAGATCGACGTCCTCGGCGTGCAGCACGCCGTGCCTGTAGGCGAAATGGTGCATGGCGTCGGCTACAGCAGCGGGTCGAGGATGAACGGCGTGGTCGGCGGCGGCGAGCGACGGACATTGCGCGGCGTGGTGCGCAGCCCGGCCGAGCCGGCGCTGATCGTCTGCGGGCCGACCGGCGTCGCCACCTGACCAGGCAACAGGGTCTGGGCCTGCGGCGTCTCGGGAGCCTCGGGCGCGGTGTTCGCGGTGGTTTCCGTCTCGCGCGCGGGGCGGAAGGTGGAGGTGCCGGCGAAAGTCGAGGCGTTCTGCGGGTCAGACGCCTGGGCGCGGGGCTGGGTCGGCGCGCCGGGGGGCGGCTCGAGCGGCCCGCGCCGGCCGCAGGCCGACAGGGCCACCGCGAGCGCTAGGCCGATCACGACGAGGCTGGCGGAACGGATGGGACGCTGGTTCACCTGTGGCCTTTCCGAAACGGCGCTTCGGGCCGGATCACCGACCGTTCCGCGCATCTGAGCGGTTTCCATAGGCCAAGTCGAGAGGCCAAGTCGAGTGCCCGGCCGGGACCGCTCCTCCCGGAGGAGGCAGGCCCGGCTCAGTCCGCCGCCGCCTCCTTGCGCAGCGACTTCAGCCAGCGCGCCGCCTCGCGCCTCACAAGCGCGGGCGCCGTGCCGCCATGGCTCGTGCGGCTCTTCACGGAGCGCTCAACGCCGAGAACCGCGAAGACCTCCTCGGTGATGGCCGGCTCGACCGCCTGCATCTCCTCGAGGCTCAGCTTCTCGAGCCCGACATTGCGGGACGAGGCGAGGCCGACCAGCTTGCCCGTCACATGGTGGGCGTCGCGGAAGGGCATCTTCAGCACGCGCACCAGCCAGTCCGCGAGGTCCGTGGCGGTGGCGTAGCCGAGCCCAGCCGCCTTGCGCATCGCCTTCGTGTCCGGCTCCATGTCGCGCACCATGCCGCCGATCGCCGCGAGGCAGAGCGACAGGGTCTGGAGCGCGTCGAACACGCCTTCCTTGTCCTCCTGCATGTCCTTGGAATAGGTCAGCGGCAGGCCCTTCATCATCGTCAGCAGGCCCTGCAGCGCTCCGAACACGCGGCCAGCCTTGCCGCGCACCAGCTCGGCTGCGTCGGGATTGCGCTTCTGGGGCATGATCGACGAGCCGGTGGTGAACTTGTCGGACAGCCTGACGAAGCCGAATTGCGGCGTCGTCCACAGCACGATCTCCTCGGCGAAGCGCGACAGGTGCATCGCCGTGATGGATGCGGCCGACAGCATCTCGAGCGCGAAATCCCGGTCGGACACAGAATCCAGCGAATTGGCGGTGGGACGCGAGAAGCCGAGCGCCGCCGCCGTCGCATGCCGGTCGATCGGGAAGGACGTGCCGGCCAGCGCGGCGGCGCCGAGCGGGCACTCGTTCATGCGCCGGCGGGCATCGGCGAAGCGGCCCCGGTCGCGCGCCAGCATCTCGACATAGGCGAGCAGATGGTGCCCGAACGTCACGGGCTGGGCGGACTGCAGATGCGTGAAGCCAGGCATCACGGAGCCGGCGTGCTCCGCCGCCTTCCCGGCCAGCGCGAGCTGGACGTCGGCGATCTGCTGGTCGATCAGGTCAGCGGTGTCGCGCACCCAGAGCCGCATGTCCGTGGCCACCTGGTCGTTGCGCGAGCGGGCGGTGTGCAGCCGCCCGGCCGCGGGACCGATCAGCTCGCGCAGCCGGCTCTCCACGTTCATGTGGATGTCCTCGAGGGCGCGCGAAAACGTGAAGCCCCCGCTCTCGATTTCGGCCTCCACGGCCTTGAGCCCGTCGGTGATTGCCTGCACATCCTCGCTCGTCAGGATCCCGGTCCTGCCGAGCATCGCGGCGTGGGCGAGGGAGGCGCGGATGTCCTGCCGCCAGAGCTTCTGGTCGAAGCCGATGGAGGCGTTGATCTCCTCCATGATCGCGTCGGGGCCCGTGGCGAAACGCCCACCCCACATCCGGTTGCTCATGTCGATCCCTTCGTCCTAACAGCAGGCCCGATGGTCCAGATCCTGAACGCGCTGTCCCGCTTGCCCGCCATGGCGAAGATCGCCATGGGCGTGGCGCTGTGCCTCGGCCTCGGCTCGCTATACGTGAGCAGCCAAGCGGCCCGCAACCCGGAAGCCGCGGCTTGCGCCGCCGCCGGTGCGCTGGGCCCTGCGGTCGGCGCCGCCGCCATTGGCGAGGTCGCCGCCTTCCAGCCGATGAAGGCATCGCTGCCGGTCCCGCCGCTGCGCTTCCTCGATCCCGCGGGCCAGCCCACCGGGCTCGCCGAGATGCGCGGCAAGACCGTGCTGCTCAACCTGTGGGCGACGTGGTGCGCGCCGTGCCGCAAGGAAATGCCGGCGCTGGATGCGCTGCAGCGGGAGATGGGAGGCCCCGATTTCGAGGTCGTGGCCATCAACATCGACACGCGCAATCTCGAGCGGCCCCGGGAATGGCTGCGCGAGGCGGGCGTCGAGAAGCTCGCCTACTATGCCGACCCCGAGGCCAAGGTCTTCCAGGAGCTCAAGCGCGTCGGCCAGGCCGTGGGCATGCCCACCACGCTGCTCATCGATGCGAAGGGCTGCCAGCTCGGCGTCCTGCACGGACCGGCCGAATGGGCCAGCGACGATGCCAAGCGGCTGATCCGCGCGGCCCTGCGCCGCTGACGGCGCGGACCCGGCGCCGCGCCGATTGCGCCCGGGCCGGGCTTGGGCTCAACTGCCGGCTTTAGCAGGGTCCGCCCGGCCAATGCCGCATCTGCTTCATGCCACGCCGTTGATCGCGCTCGCCGCCGCCGCGATCGACACCGAGACGACGGGCCTCGACGTCCGCAAGGCGCGGCTCATCGAAATCGCCGTCATCCCGCTCGACGGCGGCGTGCTTGCCGACCGGCCGGACCTCGACCAGCTCGTCGACTGCGCCGAGCCCGTGCCGGCCTCCTCGACTGCGATCCACGGCATTTCCGCCTCCGACCTCGCAGGCCAGCCACGTTTCGCGGAGCTGCACCCGCGCATCGTGGCGGCGGTGTCGGGCCGCGTCCTGATCGGTCACACCGTCGGCTTCGACCTCGCGCTCCTTCGGCAGGAATGCGCGCGCGCCGGGCTGCCGCCGCTCTCCACCGTCACGCTCGACGTCCGGGTCCTCGCGCAGCTGGTCGATAGCCAGCTCTCTGCCTATTCGCTCGACGGGCTCGCCGCCTGGCTGGGCGTCGAGGCCGGCGCGCGGCACAGGGCGCGCGGAGACGCCGAGACGGCCGGCCGCATTTTCCTCGCCCTCGTGCCGCGCCTGCG
>JAIXZF010000130.1 GCA_027489835.1 Hyphomicrobiales bacterium | reverse complement strand
CGCGGACGCATTGCGCGTTGACATCGGCGCGGGTTCATGGCTTTAAGCCGGCGTCGCGCGGGTCAGCAATGGCCCGCGTGGCTGTTTCCGCACCCGTGAACCCGCCGTGCATCGGCGTGGTTCTGTCGCCCTCCGGAGCCAAGGCTCAGGCGAGGGAATAGGAGGGCGCGGTCCTCACACGCACACATTCAGAGGACACGCGATGTCAAAGCGTCACGCCGCCAAATACAAGATCGACCGCCGCATGGGCCAGAACATCTGGGGACGCCCGAAGTCCCCGGTGAACCGGCGCGAATACGGCCCCGGCCAGCATGGCCAGCGCCGCAAGGGCAAGATGAGCGACTTCGGCACGCAGCTGCGCGCCAAGCAGAAGCTCAAGGGTTACTACGGCTCGATCTCCGAGCGCCAGTTCCGCGGCTACTACGCCGAGGCCGTCCGCATGAAGGGCGATTCCGGCGAGAACCTGATCGGCCTGCTCGAGTGCCGGCTGGATGCGGTGGTCTACCGCGCCAAGTTCGTGCCGACCGTCTTTGCGGCGCGCCAGTTCGTCAACCACGGCCACGTCACGGTCAACGGCCGCAAGGTCAACATCCCGAGCTACTCGGTGAAGCCCGGCGACGTCGTGGCGGTCAAGGAAGCGTCCAAGCAGATGCTTCTCGTGCTGGAGGCCGTCGGCCTCGCCGAGCGCGACGTGCCTGACTACCTCGAGACCGACCACACCAGGATGACCGCCAAGCTCGCGCGCATCCCGACGCTGATCGACGTGCCCTACGCCGTTCAGATGGAGCCGAACCTGGTCGTCGAGTTCTACTCGCGCTGACCGGTCCCGCTGCAAGACAGGAAAGCCGCCCCTCACGGGCGGCTTTTTTCGTTTCAGGGCCCGCCCTGCGAGCCGAATGAGCCGCGCGCCCGGTCAGAACCTGTAGGTCAGCGAAGACTGCACCTTGGTCTGGTTGCCCTTCAGGCCGTCGCGATCCTGGCGCTGCCCGTAGAGAAGCTCCGCGCCGATGTCGACCTCGGGCCAGGGGCTGTAGATCAGGTTTACCGCCCCGTATTGGGTGCTCATCAGGGTCGATCCGGCCACGAAGGTCGGGAGTTCGGCCCTGACGTAGCTGTAGACGAAGTTCGACCTCAGCTCGTTGGTCCACCAGTGCTGGAAGGCGATGTAGCCGCCGAACATCCGGGGCGCGACCGCCCGGTTCGTGCCGGCCTGGTAGAACACGCTCGGCAGGTTGGCGGCCGTGTCCTGCAGGAAGCGCGTCGCCCCCACCAGATACGAGGCCTGGAAGCGCAGATTGTCCTTCGCATGCAGCAGCGGCACGTTGATCCGCCCGGAGACGGTGCCGCCATAGCCGGTGACGTCGCTGGTCAGGCCGTTAGGCGCGTTGGTCTTGGTGACGACGCCAGCCATCTGCACGTGGCCGAACGAGCCCTGGTAGCGCACGCGGGCAACGAAGTCGGGCAGCGTGTCGCGGGTCGAGGCGATCGGGGCCGCTCCAAGCTGGACGCGGCCTTCCGGGTTCTCGACGCCGACCGCGGCCGAGACGCCGTTGCTGAACTTGTGCTCGTAGCGCACCAGCCCCTGCCGGATGAAGGTCTGCCCGCCAGAGCTTTGGAAGTCCAGCGTCTCGGCATAGGCCGACGGATCCGAGAATGTCGACCACCACTGACCGGCAAGGACAGGGCCGATCTCGACGAAGGCATGCCGGAGCCGGAAGGAGTCCGAGTTGGAGGCGATCTGGTTGCCTGCCGCCCCAAAGAAGTCGCCCTCGAGGAATGCCCGCGCCTTTCCGAATGGCGTGTATTCCTTCGTCAGCTCGACATTGAAGCGGGTTTCGCGCGCATGGAACCGGGTGGAATCGTCACCGATCCGCGTGCCGCGCGTGTCGATCGCCGCGACGGCGAACAGGTCCTGCGCTCCCAGCGACGGATTGCCGGAGACACGCGCGATGAAGTCCGCCTTGACCTTGCCGCCGAGCTTGATGTCGACGTCGGTGCCCGGGATGCGCCACGACAGGGGTACGGCGCCGACGGACACGAAGGGCCCGGCCGGCGCCACGCCGCTCGCCACCCTCGCATCCGACTTGGCGCCCTTGGCGACCCTGGCGCCGGCGGGGGCATGCCCGTCGCGCTTCTTGAGATCCGCCACCTCGCGGCGCAGCGCGTCGAGCTGCCTCTGCTGTTCGACGATGAGCCGTTCGAGCCGCGATGTCTGCCCTTGCGCCGAAGCCGGCTCGGCCGAGCCGACCACCGCAAGGACCGATATCACCGCGACCGAAGACAGAGCCCGGTCCAACACCGCACGACACGCCACCATTGCCATTCCCACCCATTCTCGTTCGGGAACCTGCGTGGATCGTCCAGCGCGGATGCCCGTCGTTGATCGACGGGCGCACGCTATTTCAACCTTTTTTAAAGGACACGGCCGAACGACCGAATCTTGCCGCGATCTCCGCAGGCCGACGCGTCATTCGCCGTCGGCGGCACGCTCACAAAAAAGGCCGCCCCTGCGGGCGGCCTTTGCTTGAGCGTGCTGAGCTGGAAGCGGTCAGCCCCGGTCGCGGCCACGGCCACCGCGGCCCGGCATCGCATTGCGCACGAGCTCCTTCTGGGAGGCGTCGAGCGTGGCCCAGAGCGGCTTCACCACGGCGGACAGTTCGCGCATGTTGGCCGAGCCCCGCGCGGCGCGCTCCGCCATCAGGTCGAGCCGATCGGGAAGTTCGGCATTGCGCCAGCGCTGCATGTTGGCCTCGCGGCCGGCGCGGCGCTCGTCCTGCATCTTGCGCAGCTGCGCCTGCACCGGCGCCCAGAGCTGCTCCTGCTGGGGTGTGAGCTTCAGCTCGGCCTTAAGCCGCTCGACGCGGCGGTTGAACCGCTCCTCCATCCGGCCGGCCCGGCGCTCCATGCGCTCCATGCGCTGGTCGAGGCGCGGGGCATCCGGCGCGGGGGCGGGCGAGGTCTGGGCATAGGCTGCGGCGCCTGCGAGCAGGGCGGCGGCGACGCCGGCGACGATGGTCAAACGCTTCATGGGACAAATCCTCCTTTGCGGGATCGCGAGGATGGCATCATGGCGCGGCGGCCATGTCGCGGCGCTGGCCGGTGCATGACATGTTGGTAATCTTTCACGCTGACGGCCCGGCCCCGCCATGCTAGCACGCTGGGGATGTCCACGGATGAATTCCTGTCGTTGTTCGGCGCGGATGACAGGCCTGCGCCGTCCGATCCGATGAAGTCGGCCCAGGCTTCGATGCGCACGCCCCTGCCCCGCCGCTTCTACCGCGAGGCATCGCTGCTCGCCCATCCGCCCGGCCACCGCGTCGCACTGGACGGACGCGGCGCCAATACGCCAGCGCGCAATCCGCTGGCGGTCGCAAGCCGCCCGCTCGCCGAGGCGATGGCGGCGGAGTGGAACGCCCAGGGCGACGTCATCGACCCGTCCACGATGCCGCTGACCCGGCTGGTCAACGTCGCCATCGACGGCGTGGCGGCGCGCGCCGACGAGGTGCGCGACGAAATCCAGGGCTATGGCGGCTCGGACCTGATCTGCTACCGCGCGGGATCGCCCGAGGCGCTGGTCGCGCGGCAGGCGGCCGCCTGGGACCCGCTGGTCGAGTGGGCTCGGGAGGCCTTGGGCGCGCGCCTCATCCTCTCGGAAGGCGTGATGCATGTCGCCCAGCCCGAGCCGTCATTGAAGGCGCTGGCCGGCGCGGTGGCCGCCGTGCCCTCGCCCGTGGCGCTGGCCGGGCTTTCGACCGCGACGAGCCTGACAGGCTCCGTCGTCATCGCGCTCGCGCTGGCGCATGGCCGGCTCGACGCGGATGCCGCCTGGGCCGCGGCCCATGTCGACGAGGACTACCAGGCCGAGATCTGGGGGATCGACGAGGACGCGGCGTTGCGGCAGATGGCCCGGCGTCGCGAATTCGACGCTGCCGCGCTGGCGCTGGCCAGCGCGCGGCCGGGACAAGCGTAAGGGAGAAGTGGCGTCATGGGTCTCGCGCGTGAAGTTGGACGGAAGGACGCGGCCTACAAGCGCGCCGTCGACCTGCTGAAGAAGGCGCCGCTGATCGACGGGCACAATGATCTGCCCTGGGTGATCCGCAGGGCGACCAAGGGCGATCTCGACGCGTTCGACCTCACCCGCGTGCACCCCGAGACGGACACCGACATCCCGCGGCTCAAAAGCGGCATGGTCAACGTCCAGGTGATGGCCGCGTTCCTGCCAAGCGAGATCGCCAACCCCGCGACCGTGACGCTCGAGCAGATCGACCTGATCCGGCGCATGGAAGCCCGCCACGCCGACGTGTTCATGCCCATCCGCCGCGCCACGGACATTCCGGCCGCCAAGCGCAAGGGCAAGATCGGCTCGCTGATCTCCGTCGAAGGCACGGTGGGCTGCGAGGGCTCGCTGGCGCCCATCCGCATGTGGCACCAGCTCGGCGTCAGGCTCGTGACCCTCTGCCACAACGGGTCGCTGCCCTGGGTGGATTCCTCCACCGACAAACCCATTTCCGGCGGCTTGTCCCCGTTCGGGCACGCACTCGTGGCTGAGCTCAACCGGCTGGGCATCATCATCGACCTGTCCCACGCCTCGCCTGCCGCCGCGACGGCCGTGGTCGCCGCCAGCCGCTCGCCTGTCGTGCTGTCGCATTCCAACGCGCATGCGCTCTGCCCGCATCCGCGCAACGCGCCGGACGATCTCGTCAGGACCGTGGCGGCGGCGGGCGGCATCGTGATGGCCACCTTCGTCCCGTCCTTCATCAACGCCGAGCTGTGGTCACGCATCGAGAAGATGAAGCGCGCCCATTGGCCGAACGCCGACCCCGCGCTGATCGCCGCGATGGAGGACCCGCCGGACCTCGGCGCCCTGCCACCGGCGACGCTGCCGCAATTCTGCGAGCATGTCGAACATCTCATCAAGGTGGCCGGGCCCGACCATGTTGGAATCGGCGGCGATTTCTACGGCGGTCCCCAGCCCGTCGGGCTGGAGGACGCCTCGGTCTACCCATCGCTCTTCGCCGAACTCATCCGCCGCGGCCATGGCGAGCAGGTACTCGCCCGGATCGCAGGCGCGAACTTCCTGCGCGTGATGCGCAAGGTCGAGCGCGTCGGCCGGCTGCTCGACCGGGAGTCGCAGCCCGCCGCCAAGCCGCGCCCGCGCCGTGCCCAGCGCCGCAAGCCGGCAATGGCCAAGGCGGCGGCGCGCTGAGCCGCTCGGGCAGACAAGGGATGATGCAGAGCTTTCAATCGGACGGCGTCGCCATCGCCTATCTCGACGCGCCGCCCCAGGGCGAGGACAAGGGCGAGCCGATCGTGCTCGTCCACGGCTTCGCCTCGAACAATGCCGTGAACTGGGACAACACCGGCTGGGTGAAGCTTCTGGCCCGCGACGGCCGCCGCGTCGTCGCCCTGGACAACCGCGGCCACGGCAAGAGCCAGCGACTGCATGATCCGGCGGCCTACGCCGCCCCGATCATGGCCCAGGACGTGCGCCGGCTGATGGATCATCTCGGCATCGCCCGCGCCGACGTGATGGGCTACTCGATGGGCGCACGGATCACCGCTTTCCTCGCGCTGGCCGAGCCCGAACGGGTGCGCTCGGCGCTCCTGGGCGGGCTCGGCATCAAGCTCGTCGATGGCGTGGGCCTGCCTCCAACCATCGCCGACGCGATGGAGGCGTCCAGCCTCGCCGACCTCACGGACCCGACCCAGCGCATGTTCCGCGCCTTCGCCGAGGCGACCGGCAGCGATCTCGTCGCCATGGCCGCCTGCATCAGGGGCTCGCGCCAGACCATGGCCGAAGCCGAGGTCGCCAGCCTCGCCATGCCGGTTCTCGTTTCGGTCGGCACGCAGGACGGGGTATCGGGCGCGGCCGCGCCGCTCGTGGCCCTGCTGCGGCGCGGCGAAGCGCTCGACCTGCCGGGCCGCGACCACAACACCGCCGTGGGCGACCGCACGCACAAGCAGGGCGTGCTCGACTTTCTGGCGCGCCGCGCCTAAGGCCAGCCGCCATGCACAGCCCGCTCGACTCGAGGCCCCCTGTCAGCCAGCCCAGCTATCGCGGCGCCGATGGCGGCAGGCTGGAGGCCACCGCCTACGGCGACGCGTCCCGTTCCGCCCTGCTGCTGCATGGCGGAGGGCAGACCCGCCATGCCTGGCGCCGGACGGGTCTCGCGCTCGGTCGCGACTGGCGTATGATCGCGCTCGACCAGCGCGGCCATGGCAGCAGCGACTGGGCGCCCGATGCAGCCTACGCCTTTGCCGACTATGCCCGCGACGCGCAGGCCGTCGCCCGCGCCATCGCGGCGGAGACCGGCTTCAGGCCTGTCGCCATCGGCGCCTCGCTCGGCGGCATCGCCTCGCTGCTGGCGCTGGATGATCCGGCCGATCCGGTGTTTTCGGCGCTGTGCCTGGTCGACATCGTTCCGGACATGCGCCCCGAGGGCATCGACGCCGTGCAGGGCTTCATGCGCGCCCGCGCCGCCGAGGGCTTCGCCAGCGTCGAGGAAGCGGCCGAGGCGGTCGCCGCCTATCTGCCGCACCGCGAGAAGCCGCGCTCGCTCGATGGGCTGCGCCGCAATCTGCGCCACGATCCCGACGGGCGCTGGCGCTGGCATTGGGACCCGCGCTTCCTCGACGGGCCGCGCAGCGTCAATCACGACTGGGACCCGACCCGCGACCGGCTGATGGCGCAGGCGGCGGCGCTGCGCATTCCCGGCCTTCTCGTGCGGGGGGCCTTCAGCGAACTGGTCACCGAGCAAGCGGCGGAGGACTTCCTGCGCGCCGCGCCGACGATGCGCTGCGTCGATGTCGCCAGGGCGCGGCACATGGTGGCGGGCGACAGCAATGACGACTTCATCGCCGCGATTGCCGACTTCCTCAAGACGGTGACGCCCCTGCGCACCTGAGCGCGCAACCCCGGAGCCGGCCATGCCGATCTACGCCCTTGGCGACCTCGTTCCGACGCTGCCCCCGGCCGGCCGGTTCTGGATCGCGCCCGACGCCAACCTCATTGGCGACATCCGCCTCGCCGAGGATGTCGGCATCTGGTTCGGCGCCACGTTGCGCGGCGACAACGAGCCCATCACGGTGGGCGCGCGCTCCAACATCCAGGAGGGCTGCGTTCTCCACACCGACATGGGCGCCCCGCTCGTCATCGGCGAGGACTGCACCATCGGCCACCGCGCCATCCTCCATGGCTGCATCATCGGCGCCAACAGCCTGATCGGCATGGGCGCGACGGTGCTCAACCATGTCAGGATCGGCCGCAACTGCCTTGTAGGCGCCAACGCGCTCATCACCGAAGGCAAGGAGTTCCCCGACAACTCCCTCATCGTCGGCTCCCCCGCCCGCGCCATCCGCACGCTGGACGCCGAGGCCGTCGCAAGGCTCACCGCCAGCGCGGCAGGTTACGTGGCGAACTGGAAGCGGTTTGCTGCGGGGCTGAGGGTGGTGGGCTGAGCGCGGGAGATTGGCGCGCGGCAAGGTCCTGTCGAAACCGCGGCAGGGTTCAAAACCGGTAGGTCAGGCTCATTTGCGCCGTGTGCGCCGACGACCCCTGGTCTTGCGGTGTCGAACTGATGCTGACAGCGATCGTCCCACCCCGCACGCTGACCGGGCCGGTGTAATGTCGATCGCCGAACAGGTCATAGACATAGTCGAACCGCAGCCGCCAGCGATCGGACAGCGCGTACTCCATGCCAGCGCCAACCGTCAGGCCGGCCTTCGACCCTGTGTGAGCGCCGAGGATCGTGCTCGTCGGCGCGAAGCCTGAAGGGGTGATCTCAACTGTCGACAGGTAACGCTGCCGGTCCACGACCAAGCCGGTCGTCAGAAACATCAACATGTTTCCGGTTGCCCAGCCAAGGCGCAGCCGAAGCCGCCCGTTCCAGTCTGACGAGAAGCGCTGGATGGCGAGCACCGAGAGCCCCGGAGCCGAGCCAGCTGCATTACGCTGGACCAGTCGGCCTCCGCCGGTTCCGAACATCGCCTCTGCACCGAGAACCAAGCGGTCGAACTGGTGGTTATACCCACCGATGACCCCGGCCACCGGCGCACGCTGGCTGAAGATCTGCTCGGCAGAAAGATGCGTCATGCCGCCAAAGGCTCCGAGGTAAAACCCCTGCCAGTTGGCCGTCAGTTGCGGTTGCTCCGAGGCTGAACCTTGCGCCGTAGCTGGAAGTATGGCTGCCGTAAGGATGATAACAACAAGAGCGCTTCGTAAACTACGCTTCAATTGTGAAGAGCGCGGATAATAGATTTGACGCACGTCTTCTTCCTTTAGAGTTGAAGCAACGTCACAGCTGTCCGGCAGTCCGTCAAGCCTTTCTCGGGATCGAACGGGCTAGGGCGACTCCGGATGGCCGGAGCCGGGTCGATCCGGAATGACATGGCATGCGCTCACAGGCCGGATGTTGGAGAGGAGGTCGGCCCGCCGATCCGTCATCGAGCGCAGCGAAGCGGCCCGGCGCGGCGGCTTGCGCTCGTGCGCCTGCCCATCACGCCATCGCCGCCTTCACCGTCTCCACCAGCTGCTTCATCGTGAAGGGCTTGGGCAGGAAGTGGAAGCTCTCGCCCTCGGGCAGGTTCTTCTTGAAGGCTTCCTCCGCATAGCCGGACACGAAGACGAAGCGGGTCTTCGGGTTGCGCTTGCGCAGCTCGCCGAGCAGCGTCGGTCCGTCCATCTCAGGCATCACGACGTCTGAGACGACGAGGTCGACCTCGCCGCCATGCGCTTCCAGCTCGCGCAGCGCGGCGACGCCGGAATCGGCCTCAAGCACGGTGTAGCCACGGCTGATGAGCATCCGCGCGTTCAGAGCGCGCACGGCGTCCTCGTCCTCGACGAGCAGGATCGTGCCCGCGCCCGTATGGTCCACCGAGGCGGTCGGCGCGCTGGCGGCGATGCGGGCCCTGGCGTCGGCCGCGATCTCCTCCTCGGTCGGCACGTGCCGCGGCAGGAAGATGCGGAAGGTCGTGCCCTGCCCCACCGTGGAATCGCAGAACACGAAGCCGCCGGTCTGCTTGACGATGCCGTAGACCATGGACAGGCCCAGCCCCGTGCCCTTGCCCACATCCTTGGTGGTGAAAAACGGCTCGAAGATCTTGTCGATGAGTTCGGCCGGGATGCCCGAGCCGGTGTCCTCGACCTCGAGCAGCACGTAGTCGGCCTTCGGCATCGAGGCGTGGCCGAAGCTGGCCGCCTCCGCCTGTGCGACGTTGCGCGTTCGCAGCGTCAGCTTGCCGCCCGGCTTCATCGCATCGCGCGCATTGACCGCGAGGTTGACGATGACCTGCTCGAGCTGGCCGACATCCGCCTTGATCGGCCACAGATCGCGGCCATGGCGGACGTCGAGGCCGATCGTGTCGCCGACGACCCGCTTGAGCATGAGCGAGAGGTCCGACAGCACGTCGCCATATTCGAGCACCTGCGGGCGCAGCGTCTGCCGCCGCGAGAACGCAAGCAGCTGCCGGACCAGCGAGGCCGCGCGCAGCGCGTTCTGCTTGATCTGCATGATGTCCTGGAAGGACGGATCGGTGGGCTTGTGGCTCGCCAGCAGGAAGTCCGAGGCGTTGATGATGACCTGCAGCACGTTGTTGAAGTCGTGGGCGATGCCGCCCGCGAGCTGGCCGACGGCCTGCATCTTCTGCGCCTGGTCGATGTTTTCCTTCAGCTTGCGCTCGGAGGTGGTCTCCAGCGCGTAGACGATGGCCTTCTCCTCCCCGCCCTCCCGGTCGATCACGGGCGCGAGGAAGAGCCGCGCCGACCGCTCGCCCTCGCCGAGGATCGAAACGTCGAGCGGCTTGATGTCGGCGTTGCCGGCGCCCGCGGCGGCCAGCGCGGGCTGCAGAGCGGCCCAGTCCGCCTCCTTGAGCAGGTTCCTGAGCGTGGTGGCGGGCAGGCCGGATGAAAGCCGGGCGAAGGCGGCGTTGGAACGCACGATGTGCCCGTCCGCGCCCACGGTGGCGATGGCCATCGGCGTGTTGTTGAAGAATCGCGCGAGCCGCGCCTCGGCGGCAGTGCCTGCATCGGCCCCCGCCTCGCCTGGCGTGCGGTTGAGCACCAGCGTCCGCGAGGCGCCGGGCGCGCCATCCTGCCCGAACGCCACCTCATGGTGCAGCCTCACCGGCAGCGACTGGCCGTTGCGCCGCCTCAGGTCGACGTCGACGATCTCGGTCCGGACCTCGCCGGGCGTGCCGTTGATGGCGGAGAGCAGCGCGACCGCGTTGACCGGCGCGATGTCGCCGAGCAGCAGCCCGCCGGACCCGACCTTGGCGAGGTCGTAGTCGAGCCAGCCCGCCAGCGTGGCGTTGAGATAGGGGACCGAGCCGTCCGGATCGATCGACATGAAGCCCGCCGGCGCATGGTCGAGGAAGTCGATCGCCTGCTGCAGTTCGAGGAAGACGTTCTCCTGCCCCTCGCGTTCGCGCGTGATGTCGCGCACCCGCCAGAGCGTGGCGTTGCGCCCGTCAGGCCGCGTCATGAGGTTGACCGACACTCGGTACCAGCCGGCGTCGCCCTTGCCCGCGAGGGCCGGCGACAGCCTGATCTCGTCCGTCTGGGAGCGCCCCTCGCGTGCCGCCAGCGCAAGCCGGTAGACCACCTCGGACACATCCGAGCCGCCCGCGAACAGGCGCTCGACCGGCTTGATGTCGGCGACGGCGGCCGCGCCGGCGAGCTGCTGATAGGCTCGGTTGGCATAGACGATGCGGTTGTCGGCCTCGGTGACGATGATGCCGTCATCCGATTCGTCGACGATCAGCTTGGTGAGGTCGTTGCGGCCTGCCCGGCCCGCGAACTGGATGAGCCCGATCGCCAGCGCGAACAGGCAGAACACGCCGATCACCGACAGCGCCGCGAGGAAGATCAGGATCAGCGGCTGCGCCCACTCATTGGCGAGGAAGCCGAGGGCCACGGCCGCGCCTACGATGATGCCGGCCACGAGCAGCAGGAGCCCGATGTTGCCCGGCTTGTCGGAGCGGTCGATGGCCGCGCCGAGGCCGGCGCCGCCGCTCTGCCCCATGCTCTGGCCCTTGGTCGCTTGCGTCATGCCCAGTCAGCTCTCATTCCCAGCGCCGCGGAGCCCGAATGGCGGCGACATGCAGTTAGGCGCGGCGGCGGCGGGTGCGCAAGACGAAACCGATGACCTCGGCCACGGCCTTGTAGTGCTCGACAGGAACAGGCTCGTCGAGCTCGGTCGAGGCGTGCAGCGCCCGCGCCAGCGGCACGTTCTCGACGATCGGCACGCCATGCTCGCCCGCCACTTCGCGAATCTTGAGCGCCAGCGAATCGACGCCCTTGGCCACGCAGATGGGCGCCTCCATCCCCGCCTCGTACTTCAGCGCCACCGCGTAGTGGGTCGGGTTCGTTACGATCACCGTCGCCTCGGGCACGCGGGCCATCATGCGCTTCCTGAGGCGCTGGGTCCGGATCTGCCGAAGCTTCGCCTTCATCTCGGGGTTGCCGTCCGAGTCCTTGTATTCCTGCTTCAGCTCCTCGCGGGTCATGCGCTGGCGCTTCATCCAGCTGAAGCGCTGGTAGACGAAGTCGCCCACCCCGACGAAGAAGTAGATGGCGAGCACGCCCGTCATCAGCTTGAGCAGGATGACGCCCGTCGCCGGAAGCACGGCTGCGATGTCCATGCGCGTGAAGGCGTCGAGCCGGTCATGCTCGTTCCACAGCACGGTTCCGACGACCGCGCCGACGATGCCCACTTTGAGCAGGCCCTTGATGAAATTGGCCAGCGCTTCCTTGCCGAGCAGCCGCTTGGCGCCCTGCATCGGGGACAGCTTGCTCAGCTTCGGCGTCAGCGGATCGAAGGTCCAGAGCGGCTTGTGCTGGATGAGGCACCCGGCAAGCGCCGCCGCCATGATCAGGCCGAGCACGCCGCCCGACGCCGTCAGCGCGCTCCAGAAGCCCTTGGCGGCGACCGCCTGGAAGGCCGCGCCGCTCGACGGCACTTGGTGCGCGTTCATCAGGAAGGAGCGCAGCCCCAGCGCCGTCTCGCGCGCCGCATAGCCGCCTGACACCACGACGGCGAGCGTGAAGCCGGCCAGCACGAAGAAGGTGTTCAGCTCGAGGCTTTTCGCGACGTCGCCACGCTTGGCCGCCTCCTCGAGCCGTCGTTGCGTCGGCTCTTCTGTCTTGTCGTCGTCTTCCTTCTCGTCAGACATGGGCGCTCAACGCCCCGCGATCTGATTGAGGAAGCCGCCGAGCTCGCCGAGGAAAACCGCCATCATCACGCTGACGATGGCCGCGAGGATGGCCATGCCGAGCAGGATCGACGCAGGCGCCCCGAGGAAGAAGACCTGGAACTGCGGCATCAGCCGCGCCAGCACGCCGAGGCCGAGATTGAACAGCAGCCCGAACACGATGAACGGCGCCGAGATTTGCACCGCGATGCTGAAGGACTTGGCCACCGCCTGGAGCCCCAGCGCCGACGCGTCGCCGAGCGAAGGATAGGCGCCGGGCGGCAGCATCGCATAGCTCGAATGGATCGCGCCGATGGCGAGGTGATGGATGTCGGTGACCATCACCAGCGTCACGCCCATGATCGTCAGAAAATTGCCGATCGAAGGGTTCTGCTGGCCCATGGCCGGGTCCACCGCCGTGGCGAAGCCGAGGCCGATCTGGTTGGCGACGATCACGCCGGCGGTCTGGAGCGCGGTCATGATCAGCCGCGCCGATAGCCCGAGCACGGCGCCGATCAGGATTTCCGAGATCAGCAGGGTCATCAGAGCGGCCGGGTCGTTCGGCGGCTGCATCAGCGGCCGCGCCACCGGCAGCATCAGCAACGAGAGGAACACCGCGATCGCCACCTTCGCGCGTGTCAGCACGAAGCGCTCGCCCAGCCCGGGCATCATCATCACCATCGTGCCCACGCGCGCGAACACGAGCATGAACAGCGCCGCCATGTCGGGCAGGATGGTGAAGGTCATGCGGCTCCTCGCGGGCCCTGTCGCCCGGCGGGCGGCCCGCCTCGCCGGCAGCCCCGGCCGCCAGGAGCGCCATCAGCCGCCGGACGCGATTCGCGCCGCCACCCTCACCATATAGCTTCCCATCGCGTCGCCCATGAACGGCAGGAACAGCAGCAGCGAGGCGAACACGGCGATGATCTTGGGCACGAAGACCAGCGTCTGCTCCTGCACCTGCGTCAGCGCCTGCAGGATCGAGATGGCGAGGCCGATGACGAGCGCCACGAGCATCACGGGCGCGCCGGTCTTGAGGAAGGTGACGATGCCGTCCCTGCCGATGTCGAGGATCAGGCTTCCGGTCATCAGACTTGCATCCTCATGATTTCCTCATAGGCCGCGATCACGCGGTCGCGCACCGCCACCAGTGTCTCGATGGCCGCTTCGCTTTCGGCCACCGCGGTGACGACGTTGACGAGGTCGGCCTGCCCGGCCACGGCCGCGCTCACCTGCTGGTCGGCCTTGGATCCCGCGGCGCCGACGCCGTCGACCGCCTGCTTCACCATGGCGGAGAAATCCGGCAGCGCGCCGCCGAGCGCGCCCGCGCCGCTCGCGGCCTTGGCCGGCAGGCCCTTGGCTCCAAGCCCCTGGACGGCGGAATAGGCGCCCGCGGCGAAACTGGATGTCGTCATCGGTCAGGTCCCCCGTTCAGGCGCGCAGGATTTCGATGGTGCGGGCGATCATCCGGCGCGCCGAAGAGATCACGTTGAGGTTGGCCTCGTAGCTGCGCTGGGCCTCGCGCATGTCCATCGTCTCGATCAGCGAGTTGACGTTGGGCAGCTTGACCTCGCCATTCGCGTCGGCGGCCGGGTGGCCGGGGTCGTAGCGACTGCGGAAGGCGCTGGTGTCGGTGCGCACGCGCCCGAGCTCCACGGTCCTGACGCCCACCTCGCGGTCGAGCTGGCCCTTGAAGGTCGGCACCTTGCGCCGGTACGGGTCGACGCCGGCCCGGTCCGCGGTCGAATCCGCGTTGGCGAGGTTTTCGGAGATCACTTTCATGCGCCCCGACTGGACCCTGAGGCCCGATGCGGCGGCGACGATGCTCTTGAGAAGGTCCATCGCGCGTTCCCTCAGCGGCCCTTGCCGATGGCGATCTTCATCAGGCCCATGCTCTTCTGGTAGAGCGTCGCGGCGAGCTGATAATCCTGGTTGTTCTGGGCGACCTTGAGCATCTCGTCCTCGAGATTGACGCCATTGCCCGAGGGCGTGGTCTCGAAGCGGCGGGCCCGGGACGGGTCGTTGCCGTCGAAGCCGCCGATGGGAATGTGCCCGCCATCGGTGCGGGCCAGCACCAGCCCGCCGCGCGCAGCCACGGGAGCCTTCACGTCGAGCGGCTTGAAGCCCGGCGTGTCGGCATTGGCCACGTTCTCGGCCAGCACCTTCTGCCGTGCGTGGTGCCAGCTCATCCGCGCCTTGAGCGCGTCGAAAAGGGGAAGTCCGCCGATGGCCATGGGTTTTTGTCCAGCCTGTTCGCTGGGCAAGAATTGCCGCCCCCATGGTTAAGATCTGGTTAAGACCGCCTTGGCCGACGTCAACGCTGGTCTATGGCACACCGCGACCGGGCAATACTCCCGCGGCGGACCTGTGGCCGGGGCCGACATGCCGGCGGTGTCAGACACGGTGCAGCGTCGTCGATCCGGCTTCAGCCTTGAGGCTGCGGAATCCCGGGGTCGCCGGGGCTGATCGTGGGCGTCACCGGATCGGAGCCGGGAGGCACGTTCAGCGGTTCGGTCGGCACCGGGACCTCGCCAGGCGGCGGCATCGGCAGGCCGACGGGTTCGGCCGGCGGCAAAATCTCGGGGCCCGGCATCGGCGCCGGCTGGGTTGCGGGCTCGGACGGGCCGGGCTGGAGCGGCTGGTTGGGCGGGGGAATGGCCATGTCTCGTCGTCCTGTGTGTGGGGAGAATGTGCGGCGCGGCGTGCCGGGCCCTGTCGCGCCCATCGCCGCCAGCCGGCGCACGCGGCCTTGAGGCGACCAACGCCTCGTTCCGGCGGCGGTTCCTCCCTGGCGCCGACTTCGCCGAACGTGCCGCAGCCTCACGGCGCACGGCAACGGAGGCGCCGCCGCTTCCCGCCCGTCCCGAAGCGCCGCGGCCACGGTTACGCCAAGGATTTCCGCAGGCTGGCGTTCGGTGTTATGAAGGCCGGGGCTGGACGACGCCGGTGGAATCGCGCCGGTCCGCAACATCGAAAGCGAAGACAACGTGTTTGGTTTCAATGAACTGTCGACGCCGGTGAAGGCGATCATCGCCCTCACGCTGGTTCTGCTGCTGGTCCTGATCGCCGGACTGATCCTTCGCCGGGTGACGGGCGGCAGGCTGCGCATGGCGGGCCAGGGAAACCGCGCACGCCAGCCCCGCCTCGGCATCGTCGACATCTTCGAGCTCGACCGCCAGCGCCAGCTCGTCCTGCTCCGCCGCGACAACGTCGAACATCTCGTGATGATCGGCGGCCCCAACGACGTCGTGGTCGAGGCCAGCATCGTGCGCGCCAGCGCGCGGGCCCAGCTTCCCCTTCCGCTCGATGGCATGGAGGGCTCGCCCGTCGCCGAGCCTTCGCCGGTTCCGACCCGCCGCGCGCCGCAGCCGCCCGCCATGCCCGCCCCGGAGGAGGCGCCGCGCCGTGCCCCGCCAGCCTCGGTCGCCGCCGCCATCGCCACGACGCCGGCCGTCAGCGTCACGCCCACTGTCGCCATTGCGCCCCAGATCGCCGCGCCGGCCGCGATGCCTCCCCTTCCGGCCCAGGCGATGCCGCCGGCTGGCTCGTCGACCGCGCCCCGCGCGCCCGATCGCGCCGTGCGCCAGCCCGAACCCGCGCCTGCCGCCCCCAGCCTCGAGGATAGCCTCGCCGCCTCGATGGAGGCCGAGCTTGCGCGCCTCGCGCCGGCCGAGCCCGCCAGGGCCCCGGCGGAGGCCCCGAAGGTGCTGCTCGAGCCGCTCAACTCGCCGCGCGCCTCCATCGCCTCGCAGGATGAGCTCAGCGACATGACGAAGGCGCTGTCCGAGGCGCTCAAGCGGCCCTTCTCCGGCGTGAAGCCGGCGAGCATGGCGAATGCCGGCGGCCCCGCGCCTTCGCAGCCCGCCACGCCGCCCAGGCCGGCCGCGTCGCCCCCGGCCCCGCAGGCCGCGCCCGTTCCGCAGAAGGCCGAGATCGCCCCGCCCGTGCCGACGCCACCGGCTCAGCCCGCGCCGTCCAACACCACCGATTTCGAGCGCGAGCTGTCGGCGGCGCTCGCCGAGGGGCCTTCACCTCCGGTCAAGCCCGTGCGCGTCCCGGACGCCGCATCGCCGCCGACCGCTCCGGCCTCCCGGCCCGAACCGGCCAAGCCCGAGCCTCCCAAAGCCGAACCCAGGCCGGAGCCGAAGGCGGAGGCTCCGCCGGCTGTGAAGGCTTCCCCGCGCGCCGAGCCGCCTGCCGCCAAGGCCGAGCCCGCGCTGCCCGCCGCGGACAAGCCCAAGCCTTCCGCGCCACCGGCTCCGCCGCCGGCCTCTCCGGAAGCGCCCCGCGCGCCCCTGCCCGCGGAAATCCGCGCCGAGCCGGCCGCAACGCCCGCCTCCGCGCCGAGCCTGACGCCGACGCCGCCTCCGGCGCAGCCGGCCCCGCCCGCGCCGCCCGCCCCGCAGGGTTCGGCCGATCCATTCTCCGTCGACGCGATCGAGGCCGAATTCGCGCGGCTGCTGAACCGCGGCGCCCCGCCCCGGAGCTGAGCGGCAAGGCGGGCCTTGCCTGCGTCGCCACGATGATTTGATCCGCGGCCCTTCCCGCTTACCTTGGCGGCGCCGAAGGTGAGTCGGATCAAGAATGGCGCTTCCCCAACATCTGCCGCCAGAGCGGCCCGGCTCTGCGCTGCCCGAAGCGCGAGCGGCAGCGGCGCGGCCCTGCCGGCCCCTGCGGCGGCATCTCGGATGGCTGGCGCTGTCCCTGCTCTGGCTCGCCATCGTCGGATGGACGGCGCCGGCCCTCGCGCAGACCGTGACGCTGGATTTCGGCCAGGGCGGCGGCGTCACCGAGCGCGCGCTTCAGCTCATCGCGCTGATCACGGTGCTGTCGGTGGCGCCCTCGATCCTGATCATGGTCACCTCGTTCACCAGGATCGTGGTGGTGCTCTCGCTGCTTCGCTCGGCGCTGGGCACGCAGACGGCCCCTCCCAATGCCGTCATCACCGCGCTCGCGCTCTTCCTCACCGCCTTCATCATGGCGCCCACCTTCCGCGAGGCCTACACGGTGGCCGCCGTGCCGCTGCTGGCGAACCAGATCACGCCGCAGCAGGCGTTCGAGCGCGGCGTCCTGCCCTTCCGCACCTTCATGCTCAAGCATGTGCGCGAGAAGGATCTGGCTCTGTTCATCGAATTGTCGCGCGAGCCCGCACCCGCCACGCCCGAAGAGGTCAGCCTTCAGGTGCTGGTGCCGGCCTTCATGATCTCGGAACTCAGGCGCGCCTTCGAGATCGGCTTCCTGCTGTTCGTGCCCTTCCTCATCATCGACCTCGTGGTCGCGTCGATCCTGATGTCGGTGGGCATGATGATGCTGCCGCCCGTCATCATCGCGCTGCCGTTCAAGCTGATCTTCTTCGTGCTGGTGGATGGCTGGGGCCTCGTCGCCGGCTCGCTGGTGAAGAGCTACGGCAACTGACGGCGCTCAGCCCGGCCGGCCCGGCGCGGGCGGCGCGTTCTCGGCCTGCTTGGGCGCAGGGCTCTCGGGCGTCTCCGCCGGCGGCGCGTCCTTGGGCGCTTCGGGCTTCTGGCGCGAACGCAACGTCGAGGCATAGTCCGGGTAGCGCTTGCGGTATTCGGTCATGAACTCCATCAGCGTGTCGGCACTGGAGAAGTTGCGGGCCAGTTCCCGGATGTCCGCAGCCCCGCCCCGGTTCGCGCCGGTGACGAAGGCGAAGGTCCGGGCATCCGGCGTCTGGGACATGGGCGCGGCGTATTTCGCGCGCAGCCGGTCGAGCGACAGCGCCTCCGCCGCCATCACGTAGGCGACCGCGGCGCGCATCGCGTCGGCCCGCTGCCGGTCCGTGAGCGGCGCGCCGCTCTGCCAGGCATCGCCCAGGATTCGCTCGTGCTCCTCGCCGGCCTCGCGCCAGCGCCGTGCCGACCACAGGATGTCGGCCTTGAGCCGGTCGATCTCCGGCCCGCGCTCCCCGATCAGGATCTCGAGCGCGAGATCGGTGCGTGACAGGTCGGACAGCGCCTTCGCCTCGAGCAGTTGCCGCGCTCTCTTCACGTCGCGCGGCAGCTCGGCGATGCGGCTCGACGCCAGCGCGCCCAGCGCCTCGGCAGGCTTGTTGTTCATCAGCCGGATCATGGCGAGGCGCGCGGCCACGGTGGCGCGTGCCGCGCCGGTGAGGCGGTTGTCGATCTGGTGCTGCAGGAGCTCGCCCGCCTGCTCGAGCAGGTCGAGCTCGACCAGCCTGTCTGCCAGCCTGCGCGTGATCTCGTCGCCGCGCCGGCCGATCGGCAGGAACTCCTTGAAGTCGTAGAACAGCGCCAGCGCCTCGACGCGCGGCAACTGGTCGGCCTTGCCCGTTGTGAACAGCTCCTCGAACAGCCGCGCGGTGTCGTCGTGCAGCTTGCGCGTGACGGGATGGTCGGGGAAGTAGCCGTTCGCCTTGCGCGCCAGGTTGAAGGCGTCCCGCCAGCGTTGCTGGCCGGCATAGATCGCGCCGAGTTCACCGATGGCCTCGATCTCGACATCGCCGCCGCGCCAGGTCAGGGCCACGGTCTCGAGCCGGGCCAGCGTCTCCTCCGGGCTCATCGACGTGTCGTGCTCGCGGTCCACGAGTTGCACGGCCAAGAGCTGCGCACGGGCCGAAACGGGCCGCAAGGGGCTCTCGAACAGCGCGCGGTAGCCGGCCAGGGCGGCCTCGGGCCTGCCGCTCGCATCGTCGAGCTGGGCACGCAGCAGCTCCACCTCGTCGCGCGGCAGCCAGTTCGGCGCCAGCGAGGCGAGGATCGACAGCTCCCGCTCCGCGACGCCCAGATCGCGCATGGCGATGGCGGCGCGCACGGTCTGCAGCCGGATCGGCGCCTGAAGCTGCTCGGGGTAGGCGTCGATGATCTCGCCCGCCCGGCGCAGACCTGCGAGCGCCCGGGGAAAGCGGCCCTGCCGCGCATCGTTCACCGCGCGCCATAGCGCCGCTTCGGCATCGTCGCGAAGGAACGGCGCGCCCAGCGTCTCCTCCGCCTCCTTGCTGCGCTCCATCAGCGTCTGCGCGATGGCGCGCGACAGATGGGGCCTGCGGTCGGTGCGGAAGTTGGGGTCGTCGCGCAGCAGCGTGGCCACCGGGCCGAGGCTCTCGGCATGAAGTTCGTTGGCGAGAAGGAAGCTCGCCAGCTTCAGCCGGGCCGCGCTGCGCTCCGAGCGGGGGGCATCGGCGGCCTTCTGCTGAAGCTGGATCATCTGCTCGCGCGTGGAGCCTAGCCGCATCTCGGCCCAGGCCTTCCTGTCCGGAAACAGCTCCGGCGCGGCCTTGCCGGGCAGCGCCGCGTTGGCGCGCTCGGCCACGAAGGTCACGGCCAGCCCCCCTCCCCGCGAGATCACCACCTCGCCGACCCCGGCCCGCACGGCCAGATCGTCGGCCAGCGGCCGGACCACGACGCCCTGCATGGTCTGCTCGAGCTGGAACTCGACGAAGCGCTGCGGCTTCGGCATCGCCGCGCCAGGCCCGTAACCTGTCGCGACCGCCATGGGCGCGCCGCTGTCGGCGCCGATCCAGTGGACGCCGGAGACGCCCGCGAGCGGCACGGCGATGACCGTCTGGCCGCGTTCGTCGGCGGCACGGCGGGATGCCAGGGGCTCGGCCGCCTGCACTCCCTTGTCGCCCGTGGTCAGGGACCAGCGCATTGCATCGGGCGCGAAACGGACCAGCCCCGGCTGGCGCATCTGGAGCCTGAGCACGGTGGCCTTGCCCTCGCGCGAGGCGCTGGCCGCAGCCACCTGCCTCGCGGCCGCCTGCAGCAGGTCCGCCGGCTCGATCAGGTCGATCGTGTCGAAGACGATGACGACCTCGCCCTTGTCCTGGAAGGCGGCGGCGGCCGTGCGGCGGGGAAACTGGAAGTCGACGCGCGCGCCATCGTCCATCTGGGATGCCGTCACGGTCACCTTCTGCGGCGGAAGGGTCCGGGCCGGAGCCGGTGCGGCCTCCGCCTGCGGTTGCGGCTGCGGGGCGGGCGCAGCGGCCGCCTTTGGCGGGGCCGGCGCCTCGGCCGCGGCGGTGCGGGGCGGCTCCGCCGCCGCCCTGGCCGGGGGCGCGGGCGCCTGTGCCTGGGTCTGTGCCTGTCCCTGAGCGGGGGCGGCCGGCGCCTGCGTCGGCGCCTGAGCTTGCGCCGGGGCCGGCGCGGGCGCCTCCGCGGGGGTCGAGGCGGGCGTCGACGCGCTCCTGCGCTTGTCCGTCAGGTCGAGGACGAAGCCCTCATCCTCGCGAAAGCCCTTGGCGGCGAGATGCTCGGGCAGGCTGAGCCTGATCCTGACAGCGCCGGCCGCCGCTTCGAGGCGCTCGAGCTGGACCCCCGTGGGCAAGGCCGCGCGCAGCTGCGCCCCGTCCAGCTTGAGCGGCGCGTTGAGCGCGATCTCGACCGCGCGCGCCTCCACGGCATGGTCGACGACGACCTGGCTGGGCAGCTCGAACACGATCCGGGACAGGGTGGGAAGGCTGGCGGTGCGGACGGTGACCTCGCGCACGGCGGGCTGTTCGGCGAAACGCCTCGCATCGCGGGCCAGCGCTTCCGCCGCGCGGGCGCGCCGCGCCAGATCCTCGACGACGTCTGCGGGCAGGCTCGGCAGCAGCCCCTGCCAGTTCTCGGGGATCAGGTCGACGAAGACCTTCTCGGCCGCCTCGAGATGGTTGACCCGGAAGGTGCGGGTCAGAGCCAGCCGCATCCCGCGCCCGTCGGGATCGACGCGTGCGACGGACACGTAGGAGGGCAGTTCCCGGATGATGCGGTCGACCGAGATGTCGACCGGCTCGCTGAAGCCGATGACCAGCACGCCGTTGGCGATGCGGGCCGTGGTCTTCTGGGCCGTGGGCAGCTGGATCGCGATGCGGCCGAAATTCTGCTGCTCGACGCCCCTCACCGTCGCGAGGGGGCTCTGCGCAAGCGAAAGCCCGGGCGCGCCAGCCAGCATGGCGGCGAGGCCTGCGCCGAACATCAATCCGCGAACCCAACCCAACGCCACGACCGCACTCACGCCAACAGGGCATGCCTCCGCACAGGAAGCCGCCCGGCGACAGTGAAGGATCAAGGTTAGCTTGGCGTTAAGCGCGCCGGCTCGCACGCAGCGCCGTTTCAGGGCCGCCGGGAAGAAGCCAGAGGCGTCTCTGGCCGCAGCTGCAAGCCCTCGCGCCGGCCGCCCACCATGTCACGTTTCCTTGAAAACACGCCGATTGGCGCGGCTTTCAACTTGCAGCTTTTGAAGCGGCGTTGAAATGCCGCCGAACCACGCCGCTGCCTCGTTGTCTCGCTCTGCAACTGGGGCTATAGGGACCGCGATTGGTGCGACCGGTCAGGCGAGTCGGGGGGCTTGCGGACGGGCTGGCGGTGGGACCTCTCGGGTTTTGCGTGACCAAAGGCTTTCATCAAGGGGGCGAGCCATGACGAAAGACATCCTGATCAACTCGGACTATCGGCCCACCGACGACGAGCCCTTCATGAGTGATCGGCAGCGCGTCTACTTCCGGCAGAAGCTGCTGCGATGGAAGGAGGAGATCCTCCGCGAGGCCAAGGAAACCATCCTGGCGCTCCAGGCCGAGAACGAGAACCATCCCGACATCGCCGATCGCGCCTCTTCCGAGACGGACCGCGCCATCGAGCTCAGGGCCCGGGACCGGCAGCGCAAGCTGATCTCCAAGATCGATTCGGCCCTCGCCCGCATCGAGGACGGCTCCTACGGGTATTGCGAGGAAACCGGCGAGCCGATCTCGCTGAAGCGGCTCGAGGCCCGGCCGATCGCGACCCTCTCGCTCGAGGCCCAGGAGCGGCACGAGCGCAACGAGCGAGTCTTCCGCGACGACTGAGCGGACCGCTCCCGGAGCGTCCCCTCCCGAGGCCGGTGCGCGCGCTGGCACGGAAATCGGGTGGCGGCGCGGCGGCGGACGGGGCTAGCTCGCCGGACGCTTCATCCGGACCGGTCGTCATGCTCCCTGCCGTTTTCAATCGCATCCTTGCCGTCGCCGTCGGCTTTCGTTTCGCCGACCAGCTCATGGTGGCCGGCACGCCGCTCGTCGTGGCGACGCTGTTCGGCGGCGGCCCCGATCTGGTCGGGCTCGTCGTCGCAGTCCAGGGCTCGGCCTGGCTCTTCATCTCCCTGCCCGCAGGCGTCATGGTCGACCGCATCGCGCCCCTCGACGCTCTGAGGCGCGGCATGATCCTCGCCGTCGCGGGCGTTGCCATCGCCACGGCCGGGCTGGCGCTTGGCCACCTGCCGGTCTTCGCCCTCGGCGCCTTCATCGGCGCCTGCGCCGCCGTCACGGGCTTCCTCGCCGAAAGCGCTTCGGTCCAGGGCACCGTTTCCGGCCCAGAGCTGCCGCGCGCCAATGCCAGGCTGCAGCTCGTCCAGTCCGCCGCGATGCTGGCAGGTCCTGCCCTGATGGGTTTCGCCGCGTGGAAGGGCGGGCTGATGGTCGCCTATGTGCTGGCGCTGCTCATGGCGCTCGCCGGGCTCGCGGCATCGTTCGGCTTTGGTCGCCAGCCGGCCCGCGAAGCCCGCCCGCGGCGCCCTCTCTCTGAGATCGCCGAGGGCTTCGCCTTCGTGCGCGGCCAGCCGCTGCTGCTCGGCATCGTGGCCTGCGCCCTGTGCTGGAACATGGCGTTTTTCGCGATGATGGCGGTGTTCGTCCCTTTCGCGCTCGGGCCAGCGGGGCTCGACGCCGCGCAGGCCGGCTGGTCCCAGTCGGCTATGGGCGCCGGCTCGTTGCTCGCGGCCTTCGTCGCGGCCCGCGCGCTCGCATCCTGGCCACCCCGGTTCATCCTGATCTTCGGACCGGCCACCTCGCTGCTCGGCGCGGCGCTGGTCGCGGCCACGCCGACGCTCGGGGTCACAGCGCCGATCGTGGCCTTCGGCCTTCTGGGTTTTGGGCCGATCCTCTGGTTCGTCTGCCAGAACAGCATCCGCCAGCTGGTCACGCCCGCGGGCCTGCTCGGCCGCGTCGGCTCCGTCATCCAGGTGGCGATCTACGGCGTGCGCTCGGTCGGCGCGCTGCTCGGCGGCCTCGTGGCGGCGCGGTTCGGCTATGACGCCGCCCTTGCGCTCGTCATCATCCTCTTCGCCGGCTCGGTCGCCTCGGTGCCGCTCTCGGCGCTCGGCTCGCTGAGGACGATGCCGGAGCGGGCCTGAACGCGGGAAAGCCCCGCGTGGGAGGCGCGGGGCTTTCGGCGCGGGTCGCGGCGCTGTCGTTGGGGAGCGTCGCGCGAGCGGCCCGCCGGGGCTGTCCGGATGGGGGACGGACAAGCCCGCTATCCGTCCGGGGCGAAGTTGGGGAGCGCCGCCCGCGAACGAAGGGGTCGAGGGCGGTCAGAACGGCAGGAGAACGTCCATCACCTGCTGGCCGTAGCGCGGCTGCTGGACGTCCGTGATCTGGCCGCGGCCGCCATAGGCGATGCGGGCCTGCGCGATCTTGGTCGAGTCGATCGTGTTGTCGGATTCGATGTCCTCCGGCCTGACGACGCCGGCGACGATGAGCTCGCGCACCTCGAAGTTGATCCTGATCTCCTGCTTGCCCTCGATCACGAGGTTGCCGTTGGGCAGCACCTGGTTCACCGCGGCAGCCACGTTGGTGGACAGCTGCTCGGAGCGCCTGACCGAACCGGCGCCCTGGGTCGAGGTGTTCGAGTTGGTCGAGACCAGCGAGCTGGGATCGACGGCCTCGGGCAGGATCTTCGGCAGGTTGGATTCGATGCCGAAGAAGTTGGGCACGCCGAGGCTGTCCTTGCCGGTGCGCGAGCGCGAGGTCTGGTTCTGCAGCTCGGCCCGGTCGGTCACCCGCACCTTGACCGTGACCAGATCGCCGATCTGGCGCGCGCGCTGGTCCTTGAAGAAGGCGCGGCTGCCCTGCCGCCAGAGCGAGTTGGGGCCGAACGAGACATGCTCGGGGTTGGGCATCGGCATGCGCACGGGCTTGTAGCCCTGCTGCGCGGTCGGGTCCTCGATGGTCGACAGGGCCGGGGGCTTGCCGACGCCGGCAAGCCGGTCGGCCGCCCCGCAGCCGGACAGCGCGAGGCCGAGCCCGAGGAGGGCGAAGCTGTGGATGGCGCGGTTCATGGGTGTCCTCCTCGTCAGTTGGCGGCGGCGACGCGGCCGCTGGAGCCGGCGTTCACCACGACGCGGCCGGCGCCGATCACGGTGGCCTGCAGGATCTTCTTGGACTGGACGTTCTGCACCGAGATCATGTCGCCCTGGGCGCCTGCCTCCTGGGCGCGGCCGCGCATGCTGACCACGAGGCCCGGCGCCTCGTAGACCACCGTCACCAACTCGTTGCGCGCCACGATCTCCTGACGCTGCAGGTCGCTGGCCCGCAGCGCCTGGCCGGCGCCGAGGGACCGGCGGGCGGCCTTGCCCACCACGGCCGCGCTCTCGGACAGCACGTCCTGCGGCGTCGTCTCGCGCGGGCGGCGCTCGATTGTGACGTCGCCGGCCTGCACGATGTCGCCGCGGTTGAGGTTGCGCGACGGCACGATGACCTCGACCGTCTCGATCATCTGGCCTGCGACGCGCACGGGCTTGAGCCTGAGGGCGGCGCTGCCGGGCACGGCGAGCGTGGCGGTCAGGCGGCGGCTGCGTGCGTCGTAGGCGATGTCGTGCGCCTGGAGCGGCGCCTGCAGGTCCGGCTCGACCACGATGGTCGGCGCGCCGTTGTCGAGCGCGAGCGAGAGGGACCTAGCGTCGACGCCGTAACGTTCCTCGAGCGAGCGGCGGACCGCGGCCTCGATGTCGACCATGGCGAGCCGCCGCGCGGTGCGCGTGACCACGACCTGCGCCGAACCCCCATCGGATACCGCCTCGACGCCCTGCGCCCTGACCGCCTCGATGATGCGGCTGGACTGGATCGTGCCGGTCTCGCCCAGCGCGGGCGCCCGGAAGGCAGGCTCGGACGCGACGCCGACCGGCAGGCCCGAGACGAGGTCGCCGAGCGTCAGGATGTCCCGCGTCGCGGCGACGTCGGGCTTGATCGTGGCGATCGCGGCCGGGACGGTGGCGCGAAGGGCGGGCTTGCCGGGCGCGGCGAGCGGAGCCGGCGCGAAGGCCGCGGCGGCAACGAGGAGGGCGAGGGCGCTGGAGACGGTGCGGATCATGGCGTCAACCCCTGAACAACTGGCTGGTGGCCTGCATCATCTGGTCGGAGGCCGAGATGACGCGGGAGTTCATTTCGTAGGCGCGCTGGGCCGCGATCAGGGACGAGATCTCGACCACGGCGTTGACGTTCGATTCCTCGAGATAGCTCTGCTGCACCGAGCCGAAGCCCTCGCCGCCGGGATTGCCGTCGATCGCCGGTCCTGAGCCCGCCGTCTCGACGTACAGGTTGTCACCGACCGATTCGAGGCCGACGCGGTTGATGAAGCGCGAGAGCTGGATCTGGCCGAGATCCTGCGGCGCAGTCTGCCCCGGGATCAGCGCCTGCACCTGTCCCGTGGCGCTGACGGTGACGCTGCGCGCGTTCTGCGGCACGTTGATGCCCGGCTCGACGATGTAGCCATCCTTGGTGACAAGCTGCCCCTGGCTATCGAGGTCGAAGGAGCCGTCTCGGGTGTAGGCGGTGCGGCCGTCGGGCATCCTGACCTTGAAGAAGCCGTCGCCCCTCACCGCGAGGTCGTATTCTTTGTCGGTCTGGGTCATGTTGCCTTGGCTCATGACGCGGCCCGTGGCCACCGTCTTGACGCCCGAGCCAATGAAGGTGCCGACCGGAACCTGCGTGCCCTGGTCCGAGGTCGCCGAGCCCGACCTGCGCAGGTGCTCGTAGAGAAGGTCCTGGAAATGCACGCGCTGGCGCTTGTAGCCGTTGGTGCGGACGTTCGCGATGTTGTTGGAGATGACCTGGACGTTGAGTTCCTGGGCCATCATGCCGGTCGCGGCGGTGTAAAGGGCTCGCATCTCGCGTTACTCCCGTATGTCGCGTCAGGCCTGGACGTCGGAGAGGCGGCGGAT
>JAIXZF010000359.1 GCA_027489835.1 Hyphomicrobiales bacterium | reverse complement strand
GTCGCCCAGCGCGGGCTGATCGCGCGCGCCCATGGCGGCGCGCTCGTCGTCGCCATGGCGGAGCGGCTTGCCCGCACGCCCGCCGCCCATCTCTGCGCCGCGCTCGATCGCGGCGAGGTGCTGGCCGAGCGCGACGGGCTCGCCCTGCGCGACGCGGCCTCTTTCGCGATCGTGGCGCTTGACGAAGGCGTCACGGACGATGAGCGGCCGCAGCCGGCGCTGGCCGAGAGGCTCGCCTTTCACCTCGATCTCACGATGCTGTCGCACCGCGACGTGGATGGCGGCCAGGAGCGCGTGAGCCCGGAGGCCCTTGATCGGGCCCGTGCGCTTCTGCCGTCGGTGGCCGTGCCGGATCGGCTGGTCGAAGCCCTGTGCCAGGCCTGCGCCGTGCTGGGCGCCGATTCGGCTCGCGCTCCCCTGCTCGCGCTCAAGGCCGCGCGCGCCTCGGCAGCGCTCGATGGGCGCGCCAAGGTCGAGGATCAGGACGCCGCGCTGGCCGCTCGCCTCGTGATCGCGCCCCGCGCCCGCCATCTGCCGCCGGCCGAGCAGCCCGACGAGCAGCAGGCCGAGGCCGAGCAGCCCGAACCGCCGCAAGACAATCCGCCCGAGACGCCCGACAGCGACGAGGCCAAGGACAAGGAGCAACGCCCGCTCGACGACGTGGTGCTGGAGGCGGCCTTGGCGGCGTTGCCGCCGGGCCTGCTCGAGCAGTTGCGCCGCAATGCCGGCCGTGTCCGCTCCGGCCAGACCGGCAAGGCGGGCGATGCGCAGGCCACCACGAAGCGCGGGCGTCCCATCGGCGCGCGCCGCGGCGACCCACGCTCCGGCGTCAGGCTGGCCCTGCTCGACACGTTGCGCGCCGCGGCGCCCTGGCAGACCCTGCGCAAGCGCGCGCTGAAGCCGGGCCTGGAGCGGCCCGCCATCGAGATCAGGCGCGAGGATTTCCGCATCAAGCGCTTTCGCGACCGCAAGCAGACCACGACGATCTTCGTCGTGGACGCGTCGGGCTCGGCGGCGCTGGAGAGGCTTGGAGAGGCCAAGGGCGCCGTCGAACTGCTGCTGGCCGATTGCTATGTCCGCCGCGACGAGGTGGCGCTGATCTCGTTCCGCGGGGCGGGCGCCGAGATCCTGCTGCCGCCGACGCGCTCGCTGCACCGCGCCAAGAAGGAGCTGGCCGCCATGCCGGGCGGGGGCGGCACGCCGCTCGCCGCGGGCATCATGGCGGCCGGCCATCTGGCCGAGGAGGTGCGCCGCAAGGGCCGCACCCCCACGCTGGTGGTCATCACCGACGGCCGCGCCAACGTCACCCGAGAGGGCATGGGCGGACGGGTCCAGGCGCAGGAGGAGGCCGAGTGCGCCGCCCGCGCCCTGAGAGCCTGCGGCCACCGGACGCTGCTGGTCGATTCCTCCGCCCGGCCGGAGCCGAAGGCCGGCAAGCTGGCCGACGATCTCGGCGCGCTCTACCTGCCGCTGCCCCGGGCCAGCGCCGAGACGATTTCCACCGCCGTCCGTGTCGGCGGCTCGTCAGCGAGGGCAGGGCGTTGAGCCGCCGGCTGGATTTCGAACGCGAGGGCCGCGACTGGCCCAACCGGACCCATAGCCGCTTCGTCGAGGCCGGCGGCCTGCGCTGGCATGTGCAGATCATGGGCGAGGGGCCTGTGGCGCTGCTGCTGCACGGCACCGGCGCGAGCGTGCACTCATGGCGCGGGCTCGCGCCCCTGCTCGCGCGGCGCTTCACGGTCATTGCGCCCGACCTGCCGGGCCATGGCTTCAATGGCGATGCAGGCCATGCCCAGCTCTCGCTGCCGGGCATGAGCGAAGCCATCGCCGCGCTGCTGGCCGAGCTTGGCGTGAAGCCGGAGCTGGCCATCGGACATTCCGCCGGCGCGGCGGTGCTGCTGCGCATGGCCATCGACGGCCTCATCGCGCCCCGGCAGATCGTGGCGATCAATGGCGCGATCGAGCCTTTCGGCGGGCTGGCGGGCCAGATCTTCGCGCCCATCGCCCGCATGCTGGCGCTCTGGCCGGCCGTTCCCAGCGTCTTCGCCTGGCGCGCCAGCGATCCCAACGTGGTGGGCGATTTGCTCCGGCGCACCGGCTCGCGCATCGATGCCGAAGGCGCCGCGCAATATGGCGTGCTCGCGCGCAATCCCGCCCATGTCGGCGCGGCCCTCGGCATGATGGCCAACTGGGACCTGCATGGCCTCCAGCGCGACCTTGCCCGCACGCCCGGCCGGGTGATGCTGATGGCGGGCGCCATGGATGCGATGGTGCCGCCGACCGACGCCCTCGCCACGCAGGCCCGCATCCCCGGCGCGCGCGTCGTCCGGCTCAAGGCGCTGGGCCATCTCGCGCATGAGGAACGGCCTGACCTCTTCGCCCGGTTGATCGAGGATTCCTTCGAAGGGCGCGAGCTTTCGCTTCAGGCCGCCGAAGGCCGTGAGATCGCGTCGGGTGGCGCCGCCTCCCGCATCCGGCCGCCTTCGCAACACACGCTCCGGCCCGCCGCGCGCGGCGCCCTCCAGGAACCCAGATGACCCGATCGGCCGCCCATTCATGAACGCACCGCTCAGACACCCGCTCGCCGTCGGCGGCAAGCCGAACGCCATCGTCATTGGCGCGGGGCTTGGCGGGCTCGCGGCGGCGGCGCGGCTCGGCGCGCGCGGCTATCAGGTCACGCTGCTTGAGCGGCTCGATCAGCCGGGCGGCCGGGCTCGAATGTTCCGGCAGGATGGGTTCTCGTTCGATGCCGGCCCCACCATCATCACGGCGCCCTTCGTCTTCGAGGAGCTCTGGCGCTTCTGCGGCCGCACCCTGTCCGACGACGTGACGCTGGCGCCGATGAACCCGTTCTACCGGCTTCGCTACGACGACGGCTCGACCTTCGATGCCTCGGGCGACGCCGACGCGATGCGCCGCGAGATCGCGCGCCTCTCGCCCGGCGACGTCGATGGCTATGAGCGCTTCTTCGCGCTCAGCCGCACGCTCTACGAGATCGGCTTCGAGCGCATGGGCACGGTGCCCTATGATTCGATCCTCGATCTTATCAAGTCGGTGCCCGACATCATCCGCCTGCAGGGCTACCGCTCGATTCATTCGCTGGTGTCGAGCTTCGTCAAGGATGAGCGCATCCGCATCGCGCTGTCCTTCCACCCGCTCTTCATCGGCGGAAACCCCTTCGCGGCCAGCGCCATCTACGGGCTCATCGCCTTCCTTGAACGGTCCTTCGGCGTGCATTACGCCATGGGCGGCACCCATCAGCTCGCCCTCGGCATGGCGAAGCTGATCGAGGGCCAGGGCGGCACGATCCGCTATGGCGCGCATGTCTCCGAGATCACGCTCGACGGCCG
>JAIXZF010000131.1 GCA_027489835.1 Hyphomicrobiales bacterium | reverse complement strand
GCGCTGGCCGGGCTGGCGGCAGCCGCCTTCGCCCGCGCCTGAGCGCTCAGGGCTCCAGTTCGCTGTCCCAGTAGAGATAGTCCATCCAGCTTTCGTGCAGGAAGTTCGGCGGGAACAGCTTGCCCGCCCTGTGCAGGTCGTTGACCGTCGGCGCATAGGGCTTCTGCAGCGGAAACATCTCCACATCCGCCGGCAGCTTGTCGCCCTTCCTCAGATTGCAGGGCGAGCAGGCGGCGACCACGTTTTCCCATGTCGTGAGCCCGCCCTTCGAGCGCGGGATGACATGGTCGAAGGTGAGCTCGTCCCGCGCCGTGCAGTACTGGCAGCTGAAGCGGTCGCGCAGGAAGACGTTGAAGCGGGTGAAGGCGGGATGCCGTGAGGGCTTCACATAGGTCTTGAGGCAGACCACCGAGGGCAGGCGGAAGGAGAAGCTCGGCGAGCGCACCACTCGGTCGTATTCGGACACGATGTTGACGCGGTCCATGAACACCGCCTTCAGCGCGTCCTGCCAGCTCCAGAGCGAGAGCGGGTAATAGCTGAGCGGCCGGAAATCGGCGTTCAGGACGAGGGCCGGACAGGCGTCCGGCGAGACCACCGGTGGCACGTGCACGGTCAACGCACGCATCTCCAACTGTCGTTCGCGGAATCACCAGCGACGCCGCGATGCGACAAATGTAGGCCGAACGTGACGGCGTTGTGAAGATGCCCGGCCGCGATCCGCCTCGGCCGGTCGCGCGTCACCGGGTGGGCACCGGCTTTTCGCCGCGGTAGTCGTAGAAGCCGCGCTTGGTCTTGCGTCCCAGCCAGCCCGCCTCGACATATTTCACGAGGAGCGGACAGGGCCGGTATTTCGAGTCGGCCAAGCCGTCATGCAGCACCTGCATCACCGACAGGCAGGTGTCGAGGCCGATGAAGTCGGCAAGCTGCAGCGGACCCATCGGATGGTTGGCGCCGAGCCGCATGGCGGTGTCGATCGACTCGACCGAACCCACGCCCTCGTAAAGGGTGTAGACCGCCTCGTTGATCATCGGCAGCAGGATGCGGTTGACGATGAAGGCCGGGAAATCCTCCGACACCGTGAAGGTCTTGCCCAGCCGGGTGATGAAGTTGCGGGCCGCCTCGAACGTGGCGTCCTCGGTCGCGATGCCGCGGATGAGCTCCACCAGCTGCATCACCGGCACGGGGTTCATGAAGTGGATGCCGATGAACTTCTCGGGGCGGTTCGTGGCGGCGGCGAGACGCGTGATCGAGATCGACGAGGTGTTGGTGCTCAACAGCGTCGCGGGCGGCAGCGCGCGGCACAGCGCGACGAAGATGTTGCGCTTGACCTCCTCGTTCTCGGTCGCAGCCTCGATCACGAGGTCGCAGGGCGAAAGGTCGTCGAAGCTCTTTGCGGCGGTGATCCGGCCGAGCGCATCGTGGCGCTGCTCCTCGGTCATCGCGCCCTTGGCGACCTGCCTGGCCATGTTGCCGTTGATCGTGGCGAGCGCCGAGTTGATGCGGTCCTCGCTCATGTCGTTGAGCATGACGTTGATGCCCGCGGCCGCGCAGACATGGGCGATGCCGTTGCCCATCTGGCCGGCGCCCACGATGCCGATGGTGTTGATGCTCACGCTCATTCTGCTGTCCATGCCTCGCGGGCGACGTCCTGGGTCATGCCGGGCTCCGACCCGTCAACGGCCGGTCTTGGCGAGTTCGGCGTTCAGTTCCGGCAGGAGGGAGAACAGGTCGCCCACCAGACCATAATCGGCGACCTGGAAGATCGGCGCTTCCTCGTCCTTGTTGATCGCCACGATGATCTTGGAATCCTTCATGCCGGCGAGGTGCTGGATCGCCCCCGAGATGCCGATGGCGATGTAGAGCTCCGGCGCGACGACCTTGCCGGTCTGGCCGACCTGCCAGTCGTTCGGCGCGTAGCCCGCATCGACCGCGGCGCGGCTCGCGCCCATCGCGGCCCCGAGCTTGTCGGCCAGCGGCTCGATGAACTCCTTGAACTTCTCGGCCGAGCCCAGCGCCCGTCCGCCCGACACGATGATCTTCGCGGCGCCGAGCTCGGGACGGTCGGACTTGGCGACCTCCTCGCCCTTGAAGGTCGAGAGGCCCGGATCGGCCGCGGCGGCGACCGCCTCGACCGGCGCCGAGCCGCCGAGGCCCACCGCCTTGAACGAGGCGGTGCGGATCGTCATCACCTTCTTGGTGTCGGTGGACTGCACGGTCTGGATCGCGTTGCCGGCATAGATCGGGCGCTCGAACGTGTCGGGCGAAACCACCTTCATCACGTCTGAGATGATCTGCACGTCGAGCAGCGCAGCGATCCGCGGCGCGACGTTCTTGCCGTTGGCGGTGGAGGGAGCGAGGATCGCGTCGTAGCTCCCGGCCAGGCTGGCGACGAGGGCGGCGGTGGCCTCCGCCAGCATGTGGCCATAGGCCGGCGCATCGGCGAGGAGCACCTTGTCGGCGCCCTCGAGCTTTGCCGCGGCCTCGGCCGCGCCCCGGCAGCCCGAGCCGGCGACGAGGACATGGACGGGTCCGCCGAGCGCCTTGGCGGCGCTCATGGCCTTGGCGGTGGCGTCGCGGATGGTGGCGTCGTCGTGTTCGGCGATGAGAAGCGTGGCCATCACAGCAGTCCCGCGGTCCTGAGATTGTCGATGAGCTCGGCAGGCGACTTGACCTTGACGCCGCCGGCGCGGGTCGGCGGCTCGGCCGTCTTGAGCACCTTGAGTCGCGGGCTGACGTCGACGCCCAGCGCCTCGGGCGAGGTCTCGTCCAGCGGCTTCTTCTTGGCCTTCATGATGTTGGGCAGCGAGGCGTAGCGCGGCTCGTTGAGCCGAAGGTCGGTCGTCACGATGGCGGGCAGCTTCAGGCCCACCGTCTGCGCGCCGCCGTCGACCTCGCGGGTCACGTCGACGCTCTGCCCGTCCAGCGCCACCTTCGAGGCGAAGGTGCCCTGCGGCCAGCCGAGCAGCGCCGCCAGCATCTGGCCGGTGGCGTTCATGTCGTCGTCGATGGCCTGCTTGCCCATGATGACGAGGCCCGGCGCCTCGGTCTCGATGATCTTCTTGAGCAGCTTGGCCACCGCCAGCGGCTCGACGATCTGGTCGGTCTTGACGTGGATGCCGCGGTCCGCGCCCATGGCGAGCGCGGTGCGGATCGTCTCCGCGGCGCCCTGCGGACCGATCGAAACCGCCACGATCTCGGTCGCCTTGCCCGCCTCGCGCAGGCGAAGCGCCTCCTCGACGGCGATCTCGTCGAAGGGATTCATCGACATCTTGACGTTGGCGAGTTCGACGCCCGATCCGTCCGGCTTGACGCGGATCTTGACGTTGTAGTCGACCACGCGCTTCACGGGCACGAGGATTTTCATGAAGGTGTCACCATTCTCGAGAGGTCTTGGCGCCGCGCCGGATCAGTCGGCGCGATGCAGGAACCCCAGCAGCGTTTCCCAGGAGCGGCGACCCTAGCGACGCGCAAATGATTGTCAACGCCGTGTTAAGTCGCATCGGGACCCCAGGATTCAGGGTTCAGCGGCGCCAGCGCTCGCGGATCGACACGCCAGGAGCGAGCAGGAACGGCGCCAGCGTGATGCCCGCCGCGAGGCCTCCCAGATGGGCGAACCATGCCACGACGCTCTGGTCGCCCCATAGCCCCTGCAGCACCTGCACGGCGATCCACGCGCCGATAGCGAGCCAGGCGGGCACAGCGATCGGCACGAACTTCAGGATCAGGCCCCAGACCCTGACCCGGGGGAACAGCATCAGATAGGCGGCGATGATGCCCGATATCGCCCCCGAGGCGCCGATCAGCGGCTGCTCCGATCCCAGATGCGTGAGCGCATGGACGAAGGCGGCCAGGACGCCGCAGGCAATGAAGAAGACGAGGAAGCGGGCATGGCCCATCATGTCCTCGACATTGTCGGCGAAGACCCACAGGAACAGCATGTTGCCGATGAGATGGGCGAGGTTGCCGTGCAGGAACAGGCTGGTCGCCGGCGTCAGCCAGGCCGGCGCCTGTGGCAGGTCGGCGGGGAGATACGCATCCCCCAGCACGACCTTGGGAATGATCCCGAAACCCGCCGCAAGATAGGGCTCCACCGGCGGCAGCAGCCCGAGTTGGGGCGCGACGTAGAGCAGGACGCACAGCCCGATCACGCCATAGGTGACGTAGGGCCGCCTGAGGTTGCGCATCGGCTCGCCGTCATGGAGCGGAATGAACATCCGCCGCCTCAGCGACCGGGGCGCCGCCGCGCCGCGCCGCTCACCGGTTCTGCCCCGGCACCCACAGCACGTCGCCGGAAGCGCGCTTGTTGAGATGGCGGGACGCGACGAACAGGAAATCCGACAGCCGGTTCATGTAGCGCAGGGCCGGATCGGCCACCACTTCGCCCGGCAGCCTGGCCAGCTCGACCATCATCCGCTCGGCCCGGCGCGTGATCGTGCGCGCGAGGTGCAGGTTGGCCGCGCCCGGCGTGCCGCCCGGCAGGACGAAGGAGCGCAGAGGCTCGAGGCCGCCGTTCAGCTCGTCGATCTCGCGCTCGATGCGGTCCACCTGCGCACCGACGATCCTGAGCGGCTCCCAGGAAAGCTTCTCGCCGGTGTCCGGCGTCGCCAGCTCGGCGCCGAGGTCGAACAGGTCGTTCTGGATCCGCCCGAGCATCGCGTCGAGATGGGGGTCTTCCGCGGCGGTGTGCAGCCGGGCGAGGCCGATGGCGCAGTTCGCCTCGTCCACCGTGCCGAAGGCCGAGACCCTGAGGTCGAACTTCTCGCGCCTCTCGCCCGTGGCGAGCGCGGTCGTGCCCTGGTCGCCAGTGCGCGTGTAGATGCGGTTCAGGACGACCATGGGCCAGTGCCTTTCGGGGAATCGGGATCTGCGGTCAGGTTATAGGGCGCGGGGCGGCGGCTGGCAGCTTTTTCGCGCGCTTCAACCGGAGCGCCACCAGATCACGCCCATGATGACGATGATCGCGCCGAACTGCAGCAGCACGCGCAGGCGCATCAACGTCTGCGCGCGGCTCGGCGAGCCGCCCCGCATCATGTTGAAGAGGCCGAGCACCAGGACGATGGCGACGGAGCCGACCGCGACCGGCACGAGGGCGTTGACGAAGCTGTTCATGGTTCCGGCTTTAAGCGACGAACGCGCATCTGCGAAGGGGGCCGGGCGCGGCGAATCCGCGCCGGCCTCGGTCCCGGATCACTGGCGCCTGAGCAGCCTCTCCAGATAGTCGAGCTCCTCCTGCGGGCGGAGCGTTTCGCCCAGCCTGCGCCGCAGCTCCTCGAGGATGCGGCGTGCCCGCACCTGCGGAGCCTCGCCGGGCACCCGCGTGTCGCCCGAGACGACGCCGCGGCTCGATTCGCGCTGCTGCCCCTCGCGGCCGAGCGGATCGCGCTGCTGGCCCTGGCGGCTGCCGGCCCGGTCGCGCCCGCCGGGCGTCGGATCGCCGTCGGCCATGCCCTCGCCGTCGCCCTGCCCCTGGCCTTCCTGCTGCATCTGCTGGGCGAGTTGCTGCGCGCCGTTGCGCAGGCCCTCGAGAGCGCGTCCCTGCGCTTCCGCCGCGCCGTTCATGTCGCCTTGCCCGAGCGCGCCCTCCGCCTCGCCCATCGCCTGCTCGGCCTCGCCGAGGCCCGGCTGCGAGGGCGTGCCCTGCTGCTGCATGCGCCGCTGCATTTCGCGCAGCCGGTCGCGCAGCTGCTGCTGGCGCTGGGCCAGCTGGTCGCGGCCCTGCTGTCCGCCCCGCTGCTGCTGGCCCATCTGGCCTTCCTGTCCTTCCTGACCCTCCTGCCCTTCCTGCTGGCCGGGCTGCTGCTGGCCGCGCTGGCCGGGCTGGCGCTGGCCCTGGTTGGGCCGGGCCTGCTGCTGGCCGCGCTGGTTGGGGTTGGCGCGCTGGTTGCGCTGCTGGTTCCGCTGTTCCTGCCCGTCTTGGAAGGTTTCGTCGCGCAGTTCCTGCTGCTCGCGCGTCATGCGGTCGAGTTCGCTGAGCTGGTTCTGCATCTCGCGCTGGCGCGGGTCCATCTGGCCGGGGCGGGCCATCTGCAGGTTACGCATCAGGTTGTTGAGCTCGTTGAGCAGCCGCTGGGCCTCCTCCGTCTCGCCGCGCTTGTTCAGCTCGTCGATGCGGTTGAGCATGTTGTTCAGATCGCGCGGTGTCACCGTGCGGAAGTTCTCCGGCAGCTGCGACATCTCGTTCTGGCGGCCGTTCTGCTGGTCGCGCTGCATCTGCTCGGCCAGCTCCCGCATGAAGCGGTTCATCGCCTCGCGCAGTTCCTGCGTCAGGCGCGAGATCTCCTGCTGGTCGGCGCCGCGCTCCATCGCCTGCTGCAGTTGGTCCTGCGCGGCCCTCAGCTGGCGCTCGGCATCGGACAGGTCGCCATCCTCGAGCAGGAGCGCGAGCTGCCACAGGTCCTCCACCACCTCGAGCAGGGGCGCATCGCCCCTCGCGCCGCGCAGTTTCTCGCCGATGAGCCGCATGCTCAGATAAATGCCGGGCTCGGGCGTATACTCGGAAGGCTCGATCATCAGCGCATCCAGCGCGGTCTGCACCTTCGGCTTGTCGGTCACGTCGAGCACCAGCCAGCGCCGCGCCTCGATCAGCGCCCGGGCCAGCGGCTTGTTGAAGCTGCGCTGCGGCAGCGTCACGTCGCG
>JAIXZF010000435.1 GCA_027489835.1 Hyphomicrobiales bacterium | reverse complement strand
GCCAGCATCACGCCGATCTTGTCGGCGAAGATCTCCTCGCCCTCATTGTCCACCACGCCGCAGCGGTCGCCGTCTCCGTCGAAGCCGAGCCCCACATCCGCGCCCGTCTCGCGCACCGCCTGCGCGATGGCGTGGAGCATCTCCATGTCCTCGGGGTTCGGGTTGTAGCGCGGGAAGCTGTGGTCGAGCTCGACATCGAGCGGCACCACCTCGACCCCGAGCCGCTCCAGCAGCTCCGGCGCGAAGGCGCCGGCCGTGCCGTTGCCGCAGGCCGCCACCACCTTGAGCTTGCGCGTGATGGCGCGCCCCTTCAGCAGGTCGACGAGGTAGCGCTCCCTGAAATCCGCCACGAACGCGTACTCGCCGGGCGCCAGGTCGAAATCCGAAGCGAGCACGATGTCCCGCAGCGCGCCCATCTCCTCGGGCCCGAAGGTCATCGGGCGGTTGGCGCCCATCTTCACGCCCGTCCAGCCATTGTCGTTGTGCGAGGCGGTGACCATGGCCACGCAGGCGCAGTCGAGCTCGAACTGCCCGAAATAGGCCATCGGCGAGAGCGCGAGGCCGATATCCCTGACCTTCATGCCTGTCCCCATCAACCCCGCAATCAGCGCATACTTGATCGATGCGGAATAGCCGCGGAAATCATGCCCCACCACGATGTCGGGCTTCACGCCCATGCGCCGGACCAGGGTTCCGATGCCCAGCCCCAGCGCCTGCACGCCCATCAGGTTGATCTCCTTCTCGAACAGCCAGCGCGCATCGTACTCGCGAAAGCCCGTGGGTTTGACCATGGGCTGCGATTCGTAGGCGGCGGTGTTCGGGAAGAGCTGCGGGACGGGAATGGGAAACATCGGGAATCCATGACGCTGGGGCGGACGCCCAGGTGACAACGCGGAGCGGGCCGGGACGTTCATTGTCCCGCGACGGCCGCCGCGACGCCCGGCGCCGCAGCCACGCTCAGGCTTGCGCAAGGCCGGGCTTCGGCGCAAGGGATTTCGCGATGACGCCCGTTTCGAACCCCGCCGCCCTCGCCCGCGCCCTGCCCGGCGCAGGCCCTGCCATCCTTCATCCGACCGCCCCGGCGGGGTTCGGCGTCTATCTGCATTGGCCCTTCTGCGCCGCCAAATGCCCCTATTGCGACTTCAACAGCCATGTCCGCCATGCGCCTCCCGACGAGGAGGCCTATATCGCCGCCTTCCGGCGCGAGATCGCGCATCGCGCGGAGCTCGCGCCGCACCGCACCGTCTCTTCCGTGTTCCTGGGCGGCGGCACGCCGTCGCTGATGAAACCCGCGACCGTCGGCGCGCTGCTCGAGGCCGTGGCCTCGCACTGGACGATGGCTCCCGACGCCGAGATCACGCTCGAGGCCAACCCGACCAGCACCGATGCTCACCGCTTCGCGGGGTACCGCGCGGCTGGCATCACCCGCGTCTCGCTCGGGGTGCAGGCGCTGAATGACCGCGACCTCAGGGCGCTCGGCCGGCTCCACAGCGCGGCCGAGGCGCTGGCCGCGGTGGATGTCGCCGCCCGGCATTTCGAGCGCATGTCCTTCGACCTGATCTATGCCCGCTCGCCGCTGCAGAGCGTCGCGGAGTGGCGGGCCGAGCTGGGCGGGGCCCTTTCGCGCGCCGTCGAGCACCTGTCCCTCTATCAACTCACCATCGAGCCCGGCACAGCCTTCCACACGCTGCACGCGGCCGGCCGCCTTGCGATCCCCGACGAGGATCAGGCGCGGGCGCTCTATGAGACCACGCAGGAGCTGTGCGAGCGCCACGGCTTCGCCGCGTACGAGATTTCCAACCATGCGCGTCCGGGCGCCGAGTGCCGGCACAATCTCGTCTACTGGCGTTACGGCGAATATGCCGGCATCGGGCCGGGCGCCCATGGCCGCCTTGTCGTGGACGGCGTGCGCCGCGCCCAGTCGACCGAGCGCAGCCCCGAAGCCTGGCTCTCCCGCGTGATGGCGGATGGTTCCGCTCTGGTCGAGGACGAGGCGCTCACCGTCGAGGAGGAGGCCGACGAGTTCCTCCTGATGGGCCTCAGGCTCGCGGAGGGCATCGATCCGGGCATTTACGAGCGCTTGCGCGGCCGCCCGCTGAACGAGGCCCGCATCGCCTCGCTCGTCGAGGACGGGATGATCCGTTTGCGCCCCGATGGCCGCATCGCGGCGACCGCGGGCGGATCGCTCGTGCTCGACGCGGTGGTGGCCGACCTCGCCGCCTGAGCGCCGCAACCTTCAGGCGAGGCCGGCGCTCAGACGCCCTGCCGCGCGAACTCGCGCGGGGCTGCGCTGACCGTCACGGCCGCGCCGTTGCGCACCTCGAGCACGGCGAGCCCACGCTCGATCATGCCGTCGCGGCGGAAGCGGAACAGCCCGTCGACGCCGTCGAAACCCGAGGCATTGGTCAGCACGGTCTCCGAGAAGCGCTGCGTGCCCTGCTGCCTCGCCAGCGCCGCCACGAGCGTCACGGCCGTGTAGGCCAGCGAGGCCAGCCGGGTCGGAGCCGTGTTGAAGCGGGTCTGGTAACGCTGGGCGAAGGCGTTGAAGCCGTTGGCCTCGGGCGCGGCGAACCAGCCGCCCTGCAGCTGTGGGATGCGGAAGGTGCGCGCGTCGTTCCAGACGCCGGTTCCGAGCATCCTCACGCGCTGGGTGTTGAGGCCGGCGCCCATCAGCGCCTGTCCGATCGCCGGCAGCGTGTCGGCCGTCTCGGGCGCGAAGAAGCCATCGATCTGCCCGAACGATGTCGCGAGCCTGGAGACGGCCTCCTGCATCCGCCCCTGCTCGAGCGCGAACCGCTCGATGGCCGCGACGCGCACGCCGCGCTCGGCGCAGCTCTGCTGGAAGGCGGCCTCGACCACGCGGCCATAGGCGGTGTCCGGGATCAGGGCAGCGAAGGAGCGGCGGCCCTGCTGCTGGGCGAAGGCGACGACGCGCTGCACCTCGAGCTCGGCCATGAACGACATCAGGTAGACGCCCGGCGCCGCCACGGCCGCATCGGTCGAGAAGGCGATGACGGGCCGGCCCGCCGGCCGCGCCACGGCGGCCGCGGCCTGAACGGCGGGGGCGAAGAGCGGGCCGATGATGAGCTCGGCGCCTTCCGCCAGCGCCTCCTGCGCCGCTGTGCGCGCGCCGTCGGCCGAGCCCTGGTCGTCCTTGACGATGAGCCGGATGGTCGGGTTCTGGAACTCGGCCAGCGCCATCTCGGCCGCGTTGCGCAGCGCGTTGCCGGCGACGCCGCCCTGCCCGCCAGCCGTCAGCGGCACGATGAGCGCGACGGGGACCGTGCCGCCGGGATTGACGGCGGCCGGGCCCGGTCCGGGCGAGGGCGCGCTGCGCCCGCTGTCGAAGCCGGGCAGGCCGCCGCCGCAGCCGGCAAGGCCCAGGGCCAGAGTGCTGGCGCCGAAGGCCCTCAGGCCCGTGCGGCGGTCGATGACGATGTCGGACAACAGGAGAGTCTCCGCTTGGATGGCGTTAAGCATAGCAAGATTTTTTGGCCCATGACAGGGGGCATGCGGTCAAAAACGCTGGCGCAACAATCTGTTAACCTGTGTGGCCTGAAGCGGGCCGGCAAGCGCGGCGAGCCGAGGCTGGCCTGAAGGCGCCGAACGTGCCAGTCATGCGCCATGAGCGCCGGCCCTCTTCCCCATGGACAGTTCACGGCCTTCGGCGTGCGCGCCGAGGGCCAGGCGCTGGCGCCGGGGCTCCATGTCGTCGCGACGCCGATCGGCAATCTCGGCGACATATCGTTGCGCGCGTTGGGGACGTTGGCTGCCGCCGATCTGATCCTCGCCGAGGACACCCGCGTCACGAAGGTGTTGCTGGCCCATTACGGCATCTCGACCCCGCTCGCCGCCTATCACGAGCACAACGCCGCCGAGATGCGCCCCAAGGTGCTGGCCAGGCTGGAGGCTGGCGCCAAGCTCGCCCTCGTCTCCGATGCGGGAACGCCGCTCGTCTCCGATCCGGGCTACCGGCTGGTGGAGGATGCGGTGGCCGGCGGCCATGCGGTGACGGGCGTGCCGGGGCCTTCCGCCGTGCTGGCCGCTTTGGTGGTCGCGGGCCTGCCGACGGACCGCTTCTTCTTCGAGGGCTTCCTGCCGCCCAAGGCCGCGGCGCGCCGGGCAAGGCTGACCGAGCTGGCCGGCATTCCCGGCACGCTGGTGCTGTTCGAATCGCCCCGCCGCCTCGCCGAGATGCTGGCCGATGCCGCCGCCATGCTGGGCGCGCGCCCTGCCGCGGTGGCGCGCGAGCTGACCAAGCTGCACGAGACGGTGCGCCGCGGCGCGCTGCCCGCGCTGGCCGAGCTTTATGCCGCCGGCGAGACGGCGCGCGGCGAGATCGTGGTGCTGATCGGCGCGGGCGACGGGGCCGAGGCCGCCGATGCCGGCGACCAGATGGATGCGCGGCTGAGGCTGGCGCTGGCCAGGCTGTCGCTGAAGGAAGCGGTGGCGCAGGTCTCCGCCGAAATGGGCCTGCCCCGCCGCAAGATCTATGCCCGCGCCCTCGAGCTCACCCGCACGCCGTGAGCGCGCCCATGTTCACCCCGCGATGAGCGCATCGCCGAAACGCAGCGCCCGCGCCAAGGCCTCCTACACCGGCGGGCGCAAGGCCGAATGGCTGGCGATCGCGCTCCTCACGCTGAAGGGCTTCCGCATCCTCGCGCGCCGCTATGGCGGCAAGGGCGGCGAGATCGACCTGATCGCCAAACGCGGCCGGCTCGTCAT
>JAIXZF010000067.1 GCA_027489835.1 Hyphomicrobiales bacterium | reverse complement strand
GCGTTGTCGACGAAGGCCACGCGGCCGGTCGCGGTCCTCGGCAGGCCCTGCGGCGTCGCCACGACCGAGGCGCCCTGGTCCGTGATCGCGGCCTTGACGTCGATCAGGTAGCGCTGCGGCACCGAGAAGGCGACATAGATCGGGCTCGTCTGGTTGATCGAGGCGAGAACCGCCGAGCTGTCGCCGGTCTTGGCGATGTTGCCCGCCTTCAGCCCGGCAGCGCCGATGCGGCCGGAGATCGGGGCGGCAAGTGTGTAGAAACTGAGCTGGACCCTGAGGTTCTCGATGCCGGCCTCGCTGGCCCTGACCACCGCGCGCTGCGTCTCGAACAGCGCCTTGGCCTGATCGAGACGCTGCTCGGAGGCGAAATCGCGGCGCGCCAGTTCCTGGGCGCGCTTGTAGTCCGCATCGGCGGAGATCAGCTGGGCCCGGTCCCTCGCGAGATTGGCCTCGGCTTGCCGGATCTGCGCTTCGATCTGGCGCGAGTCGAGCCTGAACAGCACGTCGCCGGCCTTGACCGAGGCGCCGTCGTCGAACGCGACTTCCATGATCTGGCTTTCGACGCGGGCGCGAAGGCTGACGGACGCCACGGTCTGCACCGTGCCCAGCGCGTCGAGGCGCACGGGCATCGGCTTGCGCTCGGCCTTGCCGACCGAGACAGGCACCGGAGGACGCGCCTGCGGCTGGGCCGCGGCCGCGGCGGGCGCGGCCGCGGTCTGCGTGGCCGGCTTGGCGTTCAGGAACGGCAGATGGGCCAGAAGCGGCATCGCTTCCGAGATCGGGTAGGGCGCGGGCTTGCCCGTGTAGTGGTAGTAGCCGAGCACGCCGCCGCTCGCAACGACGAGCGCCGCCAAGCCGCGCCAAATTCCTTGACCCGCCATCGATGTGCCTTTTGCAAACCGGGTTAGGCCCACGCCGAGCGCGCGGGACCCCTAACCTATACGCCGCCCAATTCTGCTAGATTGGCCTTCACCTCAAAGCAAGATGCGTGCCCCTGTGGCGCAACACGAATTTGCGAGCATGGTTTCGCCGCGCTTCGGCCGCGCCGTCGCCTCAACGCCGGGCCGGCTCGGCCGCCCAGCCGCCGGCGCGAGCTATGTGGCGGCCGCCGCCCGCGCGCCCAGACACGGTCCGGTCCCTGACCACGACCCGTCCGCGCGAGAGCACCGTCTCCGGCCAGCCCCGCACGGTCCGACCGGCGAAGGGCGTGTAGCCCGAGCGTCCGACCATCAGCTCGTCCGTCAGCGTCACCCGCGCTTTCGGGTCCCAGATGGCGATGTCGGCGTCGTATCCGATGGCGATCGAGCCTTTGCCGGCGAGGTTGTAGATATGCGCCGGCTGCGTCGCGGTGATGTTGACGAAGGCCTGCAGCGCCCGCCCCGAAAACTCCGGCCGCCGCCGGGACACCATCGCGTCGAACATCAGCGGCATGCGCGTCTCCAGCCCCGGCAACCCGTTGGCGATCTGCTTGAAAGTGGAGCCGGGCCCGCCCGACAGCTTGCCGGAGGCGTCGTAGCGATAGGGCGCGTGGTCGGACGAGACGGTCTGGAGGTCGCCGAGCGCCAGCGCCTGCCAGAGCGCCTCTTGGTCCGAGCGGTCGCGAGGAGGGGGCGAGCACATCCACTTGGCGCCCTCCAGCCCCGGCCTGTCGAGATCGGCGGCCGTGAGGAAGAGATATTGCGGGCAGGTCTCCGCGAAGACCTTGAGGCCCTGCCGGCGCGCATCCCCGACGATCGCCGCCCCTTCCGCCGTCGAGACGTGGAAGATCATGATCGGCTGGTCGACCATGGCGGCGGCGGTGATGAGCCGTGTGAAGGCCTCGGTCTCCGAGCCGCGCGGGTGGCTGACGGCATGGTATTTCGGCGCGGTCTGGCCGGCCGCGAGCAACTTTCGGCTCATCCAGGCGATCATGCCGTGGTTCTCGGCGTGGACGCAGACCAGCGCCCGATTCTCCCGCGCCACCGAGAGCACGTCCAGCAGCGTTTCGTCCTCCACCTTGAGCTTGTCATAGGTCATGAACAGCTTGATCGAGGAATGCCCCTCGGCGATCAGCGCTGGCAGGTCCTTCGTCAGCGTTGCTTCCGTCGGGTCCGACACGATCATGTGGAAGGCGTAGTCGATCATCGCGCCGCGCTCCGCCAGCGCTGCATAGTCGTCGACCACCTTGCGCAGGCTCATGCCCTTGTGCTGGGCCGCGAAGGAGATGACCGTCGTGGTGCCGCCGAAAGCGGCCGCGGCCGTCGCGGTTTCGAACGTGTCGGCGTTCATGATCCCGCCCGCCGAGAGCTGCTCGATGTGCGTGTGGCTGTCGATGCCGCCGGGCAGCACCAGCTTGCCGCGCGCGTCGATCTCCTCCCGCCCCGGCGGCAGCGCCATGCCGATCGCCGAGATCACGCCCTTGCGCACCGCGACATCGGCCCTGAAGACGTCGCTGGCGGTCGCCACCGTGCCGTTGCGGATGACGAGGTCGTGGATCGGCGCGGGCATGGCTGGACATTCCGGTTGTCGGCGTGGATGACTCGTCCCGTAACCGGAACGTCTCGATGACACCCAAGCGCATCCTTGTCGTCAACCCGAACTCGAACGAGGCCGTCACGCAAGGATTGCGGGACGCGCTGGCCGGTTTCGCCAATCCGGCCGGCCCGGAGATCGTCTGCGCCACGCTGGCCGAGGGCCCGTTCGGCGTCGAAAGCCAGGAGCATGTCGAGCAGGTCGCGCTGCCGCTGCGCCGCCTGGTCGAGGCGGACACGGCCAGCGCGGCCTTCGTGATCGCCTGCTATTCCGACCCCGGCCTCCATGTCTGCCGCGAGGCGACGCGGCGGCCCGTCTTGGGCATCGCCGAATGCGGCATCCTCACGGCGCTCAGCCGGGCCGACAGCTTCGGCGTGATCGCGATCCGCACCCGCTCCATCCCGCGGCACATCCGCTACATGCGCCAGATGGGCCTCACCGACCGCCTCGTCGGCGAGCGAGCGCTGGAAATGAGCGTGGCCGAGACGGCCTCGGGCGAAGGCACGCTGGCCCGCATGATCGAGATCGGCGGGCTACTGAAGGAGGATGGCGCCGGCGCAATCGTCATGGGCTGCGCCGGCATGGCCCGGCACCGCAGGCCGCTGGAAGACGCGCTCGGCCTGCCGGTGATCGACCCGACGCAGGCTGCCGTCGCAATGGCGATCGGCGCGGTCGCGGTGGGGTAGCTGCCTGCTCCGGCCGTCGCGCGCGCCTTGCCCCTCAGGTGGCGGCGCTGATCACCTCGGCCGCGAAGTCGACGAAGACGCGGACCTTTGGCGCCAGCATTCGGCGTGACGGGTAAACGGCCTGGATGGGCACCAGCGCCCGCCGGTAGCCCGGCAGAACCTGCACCAGTTCGCCGCGGGTGATCGCCTCGCTCACATAGAAGCGCGGCGCGACCCCGATGCCGAGCCCCTGGGTTGCGAGGTCGATCAGGATTCCCGGATCGTGCAGGGCGAATTGCGGGCTGACATGCACTTTGACGGGCGGGCCCTTCTCCGCCTCGAGCGACCAGGTCTCCGGCTTCAGCTCGCGCTGCAGGTTGATGATCGCGTGCGCGGCGAGGTCGGCCACCGTTTCGGGCTTGCCGCGCGCCGCTATGTAGCGCGGCGAAGCGACCAGGATTTGTGGCACCTCCCCGAGCCAGCGCGTGACGAGGCGGGAATCGTTCAGCCGGCCGGTCCTGATCGCCACGTCGATGCCCTCCTCGACGAGGTCGACGACGCGGGTCGTGGCGTCGAGCGCGATCTGGATGTCGGGGTAACGTGCGTTGAACGCGCCGAGCCGGGGCGCGAGCAGGAAGCGGATGATCGAGAACGGAGCCGTGATCTTCAGCGCACCGCGAGGCGTTTCGCGCGATGCCTCGATTGCCGCCTCGGCATTGTCCATCTCCTCCACCACGCGGCGCGCATAGGTGGCGAGCAGTTCGCCCGTATCGGTGAGCGAGACATGGCGCGTCGTTCGCTGAACCAAACGTGTGCCGAGCCGGGACTCGAGCGTTGCAAGCTCCCGACTGACCAGCGACTTGGTCAGCCCGAGTCTACGGGCTGCGGCAGTAATGCCGCGATGGTCGGCAATGGCTGCGAACAGGCGCAGGTCGACGGTCGATAACTTCATGGCCTTATTGTCCTGCCAGTGAAACAATCTGTGCCAATCTAGCCAACTAGTGCCATTCCCGAAACCTGTCATCCTGTCCATTGCGCCGGTTGGCCGCGCCTGACCAGGATGAAGACGATGACTGTCTCTGAAATGTCCGCCGCCGATCGGAGCCGGGTGCTGGCGGCGGCCGACCGCCTCGAGATCATGGAACTGGGGGCGCGGTTCGATAATGGGCTCGACGCCGAGAATCCCGGGAAGTTCGTCGGCACCTTCGTGACGGATGGCGTTCTGGCGGGCTTCTGGGGCGAAGCGGCGGGCCTCGAGCAGATCCGCGGGGCCTACGACTTCATGCTCTCCACCTTCGCGCGAAACCGCCGACACGTGGTGACGAACCACGAGATCGGCATCTCCGGCGACACGGCCACGATGCTCTCGTACCTGACGGTGTTCGACCGGGCGAGCAACACGACGATCGGCACGGCGACCTTTACCGACCAGCTTGTTCGCCATGAGGGCGCCTGGCGCTTCAAGCGCCGGACGCTGGCGGCGGACTCCAATGTGCAGCCGATCATCGACAGGCTGACGGGCAAAAGCTGACGCACAAGGCGAAAGATCACGAAAGGAAACGCCAATGACGCCGCAGGACATAAAAACACCGCGCTTCAGCGCGCTCGTTGTCAGCACCTTCAAGGCCGACGCCGCCGTCGATGCGGACGCGTTTGTCCGCGGGCTGACCGCAGACGTCACGTTTCAGCTTGGCGGCAACCCGCCCGTGACCGGCCGCGAAGCGGTGCGCGCCATGGTGTCGGAGGTCTTCAAGGCTTTTCGCCATGTCAGGCATGAGCTTCGGCGCGTGTTCGAGATGGACGATGAGCTGATCTACGAAGCGACGGTGACATATGAATTCGCGCAGGGCGGCAGCCTCTCGGCGGATTACGTCAACGTCCTGACCTTCGAGGGCAATCTGGTTCGCGACTACCGGATTTACATTGACCTCTCGCCGATGGCGCGTGCCGCAGGAGCGGGCCCCTCGTGAAGGGGCTCCCCGCAAGCCGAACTCACGCAACTGCATAGCGCGACGTTTACTCAAATTGTCGGAAATTCTTCGGCATCTAGCGCCTGGGGCGTAGGATCGTGCTTCCGCTGGGAGGCGGATGTCGCCATGGAACCGATGCCGAACGACGAGGAACATCGCAGGAGCCTGCGCCGCCGTACTTTCCTGGCGGCTGTGGCGCGCCAGCCCAACAAGCTCAGCACATTCCAGTGCACGGTGCGGAACCTGTCGGAAACCGGCGCGCGGCTCGAGGTCTCGAACGGCGCATGGCTGCCCGAGGCGTTCGATCTCGACATTCCGGCGCGTGCGCTGCGCCGTCCTGCCCGTGTCGTCTGGCGGCAGGCCGCCCAGGCCGGGGTGCATTTCGAGGAAGCGGCTGCCGCCACGAGCGACGGCGCCGACCTTGACGCGATGGAGCGACTGAAGCGCGAGAACCTGGTCCTGCGCCGCCGCATCGAGCAGGCGATGAGCTGACCGGCTCAGCCGGCATCGTCAAGTGCGAGGCGCGCCTGCGCCGGCAGCCGATCATCCGACGGGCCGTCGAGGAAGGCCCGCGCCTCCCGCACGATCGCCGCGCGGCGTTCGGGCCCGAAACGGTCGAGGTTGCGGTAGGGCATGGCGAGACGCTGGTTGCCGGCGAGCCGCGCCTGATTCTCCATGAGGAAATTCCAGTACAAGTAGTTGAACGGGCACGCTTTCGGCCCTGACTTGACCTTCGGATCGTACACGCAGCGTCCGCAATAGTCCGACATGCGGTCGATGTAGGCGCCCGAAGCCGCATAGGGCTTGGAAGCCAGCAGCCCGCCATCGGCGAACATCACCATACCGTGCACGTTGGGCAGCTCGACCCATTCATAGGCGTCGGCATAGACCGCGAGGTACCACGCCTCGATCTCGGCCGGCCGCACGCCTGCCAGCAGCGCGAAGTTGCCGGTGACCATCAGCCGCTGGATGTGGTGGCCATAGGCGTTGCGGCGGATGTCGCCGATTGCCTGGGCGAGGCAGTTCATCTCCGTCTCGCCGGACCAGTAGAACCATGGCAGCGGCCGCTGCGCGTCCAGCGCATTGGTCTTGGCGTAGCCGGGCATCCTGAGCCAGTAGATGCCGCGCACATACTCCCGCCAGCCGAGGATCTGGCGAATGAAACCCTCGACGGCGTTGAGGGGCGCGCGTCCAGCCGACCACTCAGCCTCGGCCCGCTCGCAGACCTCGCGGGCCTGAAGGAGGCCGATGTTGAGGTAGGGCGAGATGATCGCATGGAAGAGGAAGGGCTCGCCCTGCTTCATCGCATCCTGGTAGTCGCCGAAGCTCGGCAGGCAGTCGGCCATGAAATGATCGAGCGCTTCCAGCGCGCCTTGACGCGTCACCGCCCAGCCGAACGGCTCGAGATCGCCGAAATGCCCGCCGAAGCGTTGTGC
>JAIXZF010000380.1 GCA_027489835.1 Hyphomicrobiales bacterium | reverse complement strand
CTCAATCCGCCCGACCGTTCCTTCACCGGCACGCTCACCTCCGCCGTGACGTCGCCCTGGACCGTCAACGCGATCGGCGGGCTCAACGGCAGCAGCGCCGCCTCGGCCTTCTCACAGGCCGCGAACGGCAAGGACGTGCTGCTTTACGTGCACGGCTTCAACGAGACCTTTGAATCGGGCGTCGCCACGGCGGCCCAGCTTGCCGATGGCGTCAACTGGACTGGCCGGACCGCCATGTTCAGTTGGCCGTCGGGCGGCCGGCTGATCGCCTACCAATATGACCGCGAGAGCGCGATGTGGTCGCGCGACGGCTTCGAGGAGGCGCTCCGCGCGCTGGCCGCCAATCCGACCGTCGGCCGCGTGCACATCGTGGCGCATTCCATGGGCACGCTCCTGACGCTCGAGACGCTGCGCCAGCTGCGAAGCTCGGCCGGCGAGGACGCAATCAACAAGGTCGGCGCCGTGGTGCTGGCCTCGCCCGACATCGACATCGACCAGTTCGAGCAGACCGTGAGGAAGCTCGGCAACGTCGCGAGCCGCATCACCGTGATCTCCGCCACCAACGACCGGGCGCTCGCGGTCTCGTCGCGGCTGGCGGGCGGCATCGCGCGGGCGGGATCGGCCGAGCGCACGCGCCTCGACCTGCTGGGCGTGCGCGTGGCCGACGCCTCCGACTTCGGCGGCAGCCTCCAGCTCATCCGCCACGACCTTTTTCTGAGCGACAAGGACGTGCGGCAGGTCATCGCGCGCGCCATCGAGCGCACGCGCTGACGGCGAGGGCGGGGCTCACTCCGCCTTGAAGAACCCCATCCGCCTCAGCGCCTGCATCAGCACATGGCGCCCCGACAGGCTTTCCTGCCCCGCGACGCGTCGGGCGGAATGCACCGTCCAGTGCGCCTTCACGCTCGGGTTCTCGCGGGCGTTGAAGTCGGCCATCGCCGCGTCGTAGCGGGCGATCGCGTCGTCCTGGGCGGCGAGGTCGTAGCGGCCGCGGTGCAGCACCGCCTCCTGAGGCAGCCTCGGCTTGATGGCGCCTCCCTTGCCCTCGGCGGCACTGCCGAGGCACAGGCCGAACACGACGGCCGCGCCCTGCGGCAGGCCAAACAGCGAGGCCACCGCCTCGGGCTTGTTGCGCATCGCTCCGATGTAGACCGTGGAAAGCCCCAGGCTCTCTGCCGCAATGACGGCGTTCTGCGCGGCAAGCGCGGCATCGATCGATGCGACGAGGAACATCTCGAGGCTGTCATTGCCCGCGTGCGGCAGCCCGGCCCTGTCCGCCACGCGGTTGAGCCGGGCAAGGTCGGCGACGAACAGCAGGAAGACGGGGCATTCCTCGATGTGCTTCTGGCCGCCGGCCAGGGCAGCGCATTCCGCCTTTGCGGCTGGGTCGGTCACCGCGATCACGCTCCAGGCCTGCAGGTTCGACGATGTCGCCGCCGATTGCGCGGCCGCGACGATCGCCTCGAGCGCACCGTTGGGGAGGGGATCGGGCTTGTAGCCGCGCACCGAGCGATGGCTCAGCATCAGGTCGATGGCGGCGCTTGTCGGCAGGGCGGATGGCGCGTTGGCCGCGCCGTAGCGCTGGTCGAGCAGGTTCGTCATGAGGTCTCCGCGAAGGCGGCCGCCATGAGGCGCGCCGGCAGGGTTGCCAGGCGGGCCCGGCAATTGACCGGCCTTGTGCACCGCGGCGGCCGCCCCGACAAGGCCGCGCCGGACAGGCTTCGGCGCCGGCTTGACCAAGCGTGAAGGACATCCACCTTGATTTCGCCTGCCGGGAGGGCGACAAGGTCGACGACGTCATGGGCCGCTGCCCATGCAGGACAGCAGGAACGCCGCCATGGAAGAACTCGTCGCCCGCATCACCGCCGCCGCCGGCATCAACGAAGGCCTGGCGACCAAGGCCATCGGCATGATCCTGAACTTCCTTAAGAAGGAAGGCCCGGCCGCCGAGGTGAACGAGCTGCTCGCAGCGCTTCCCGGCGCAGAAGGCGCGATGGCCAACGCCGGCACCGGCGGGATGATGGGCGGCCTTGCCGGCATGATGCCCGGCGGCGGCGGCGTGATGGGTCTCGGCGCCCAGCTCATGGGCGCTGGCCTCTCGATGGGCCAAGTGCAAACCGTCTCGAAGGCCATGTTCGCCTATGGCCGCGAGAAGGCCGGCGAGGATGCGATGGGCGCCATCGTCGGCGCCATACCGGGCCTCGGCCAGTTCGTCTGAGCCACGGGCGCGCTGCGACCAACGGGGGATTTGCGCCGGCCGGGCCGCATGGCATGGAGGCGCGATCAACGTTCTGACGAGCGCAGGCGCATGGCCGAACCGACCACGATGAACCCGTTCGCGCCGGCCGATGAGGCAGCATGGCGAGCCGCCGTCGACAAGGCGCTGAAAGGCGCCGATTTCGACCGCAAGCTCGTCAGCCGCATGGCCGACGGCTCCCCCATCCAGCCGCTTCATGCGCGCAGGCAGGGCGCGCTTCCCATCCTGCGCGAAGGGACGGCGAGGCCATGGCGCATCATGGCGCGCATGGACCATCCGGATGCCGGCGCGGCCTCCACCCAGGCGCTGGCCGATCTCTGGGGCGGGGCCGACGCGCTGGCGCTCGTCTTCCAGGGCTCGGCGTCGGCGCGCGGCTTCGGCCTGCCGACGGCGGATGCGGACGGTCTCGACGCCGCCCTCGAAGGGGTGGCGCTCGACCTCATTGCCGTCAGGCTCGATCCGGCCCCGCAGAACCGCATCACGGCGCGGCTGTTCGCCGAGGTCGTGGCGCGGCGAGGGCTCGAGCCTTCGGTCCTCGACATCGATTTCGGCTTCGATCCCATCGGCCTGCTGGCCCGCTCGGGCGCGCTGATGGATGACTGGAGCGCCGTCGGGTCCAGGCTGCGGGACATGCTCGCCGAGTTCCGTCCGGCCGGCTTCAGGGGTCCGTTCATCTCCTGCGATGCCCGCCCCGTTCATGAAGCCGGCGGCTCGGAGGCGCAGGAGCTCGGCTACGCGCTGGCCGCCGCGGTCGCCTACATGCGGGCGCTCGAAAAGGGCGGGCTGGGGCTCGAGGAAGCCGAGCGGGCGCTCTCCTTCATGCTGGCGGTCGACGTCGACCAGTTCGCCGGCATTGCCAAGCTGCGCGCCCTTCGCCTGCTGATGGCGCGGGTGCAGGAAGCGTCAGGGCTGGAGGCCAGGCCGATCCGCATCCACGCCGAAACCGCCTGGCGGATGCTGACGCGGCGCGACGTGCCGGTGAACATGCTGCGCAACGCCGTGGCGGTCTTCTCGGCGGGCATCGGCGGCGCCGACACCGTGACGACGCTGCCCCACACGACAGCGCTGGGGCTGCCGGACGATTTTGCCCGCCGTATCGCGCGCAACACGCAGGCGGTGCTGATCGAGGAAAGCCATCTCTGGCGGGTGGCTGATCCCGCGGCCGGCTCCGGCGGCTTCGAGGCCATGACCGACGCGCTCTGCGCGGCCGGCTGGGCCGAGTTCCAGGCCATCGAACGTGAGGGAGGGCTTGTCGCCTCGCTCGAGACGGGTGCGCTGCAGGCGAGGATCGCGGCGGTCCGCGTGAGGCGCGAGCGCGACATCGCGACCGGCAAGGCCCCGCTGACGGGCACCAGCGCCTACCCGATGATTGGCGAAACCCCGCCCTCCGTGCTCGACGTCGCGCCGCTGCCGTCGAAAGGCGCGCCGCGGGCGGCCATCACGGCCGCGCCTCTGCCATCGGCCCGCCTGTCCGAACCGTTCGAGGCGCTGCGCGACCGCGTCGAGGCTATCGCGGCAAGCGGCCACGCGCCGGCCATCTTCCTCGCCGCGCTCGGACGGCCGGCCGATTTCAGTGCTCGCCTCGGCTTTGCGGCCGGACTGTTCGAAGCAGGAGGCGTGCGCGCCGTGAAGCCCGCGGGCTTTGCCGAGGCCGACGGCACGACCGATCTCGTTGCCCTCACAGATGCCTTCAAGGCGTCCGGCGCCGCGGTCGCATGCCTTTGCGGGCCCGACGAAAGCTACGCGATGGAGGCTTCGGACGCTGCGATGGCTCTCGTCGCGAGCGGCGCGAAGGCCGTCTGGCTGGCCGGACGGCCGGGCGAGGCCGAGGCCGGATTTCGCGCCGCCGGCGTGTCGGGCTTCATCTACGCGGGTTGTGATATGATCGCGGCATTGACGGAGGCTCACGATGCCATCGCTGCCTGACTTCTCCGCTCTCGACTGGACCGCGCGGCCTGTCGTGCCGCCAAGCGCTTCAGCCGCCGCCGAGCCCTGGTTCACGCCCGAGGGCATCGCGGTCAAGCCGGTCCATTCCGAGGCCGACCTTGCGGGCGTGGACTTCCTGGATACCTGGCCCGGCATCGCGCCCTTCGTGCGCGGGCCTTACCCAACCATGTACGTCAACCAGCCCTGGACGATCCGGCAATATGCGGGCTTCTCCACGGCGCGGGATTCCAACGCGTTCTATCGGCGCAACCTGGCTGCGGGCCAGAAGGGGCTGTCCGTCGCCTTCGACCTCGCCACGCACCGGGGCTACGATTCCGACCATCCGCGCGTCTCCGGCGATGTCGGCATGGCCGGGGTTGCGATCGACTCGATCCTCGACATGCGCCAGCTCTTCGACGGCATCCCGCTCGACCAGATGAGCGTGTCGATGACGATGAACGGCGCGGTGCTGCCGGTGCTCGCGCTCTACATCGTGGCGGCCGAGGAGCAGGGCGTTCCGCAGGCCAAGCTCTCGGGGACCATCCAGAACGACATCCTCAAGGAGTTCATGGTTCGCAACACCTACATCTACCCGCCCGGCCCCTCGATGCGGATCATCGGCGACATCTTCGCCTACACTTCGGCCCACATGCCGAAGTTCAACTCCATCTCGATCTCCGGCTACCACATGCAGGAAGCCGGGGCGACGCAGGACCTCGAGCTCGCCTACACGCTCGCCGACGGCGCCGAATATCTGCGCGCCGGAGTGGCCGCGGGCCTCGACATCGACGCCTTCGCGCCGCGGCTCTCCTTCTTCTGGGCCGTTGGCATGAACTTCTTCATGGAGGTGGCGAAGCTGCGTGCCGCGCGGCTGATCTGGTCGAAGCTGGTGCGCGACGCTGGCGCGAAATCTGACAAGTCCTTGCCGCTGCGCACCCATTGCCAGACCTCCGGCTGGTCGCTGACCGCGCAGGACGTTTTCAACAACGTCACCCGCACCATGGTGGAGGCCATGGCCGCGACGCAGGGCGGCACCCAGTCGCTGCACACCAACAGCCTCGACGAGGCCCTTGCGCTGCCCACCGATTTCTCCGCCCGCATCGCGCGCAACACGCAGATCCTTCTTCAGCAGGAAAGCGGCACGATGCGCATCATCGATCCGTGGGGCGGCTCGCACTACGTCGAGAAGCTGACCCATGACCTCGCCCGGCGAGCGCTGGGGCACATGGCCGAGATCGAGGCGCTGGGCGGCATGGCGCAGGCCATCGAGAAGGGCATCCCGAAGCTCAGGATCGAGGAGGCCGCCGCCAAGACGCAGGCCCGGATCGACGAGGGCCTGCAGAAGATCATCGGCGTCAACGTCCACAAGACCGACGCCGAAGCCGCCATCGACGTGCGGTCCGTCGACAACGCCGCCGTGCGGGCCGAGCAGATCGAGAAGCTCGCCCGGCTCCGCGCCAGCCGCGACACGTCCGCCTGCGACGCCGCGATCGAAGCGCTCACGCGCGGCGCGGCCGCGAACGGCAATCTCCTGGCTCTCTCCATCGACGCCGCGCGCGCTGGCGCGACCGTCGGCGAGATTTCGCTGGCGATGGAGAAGGCGTTCGGCCGGCACCGGGCGGAGATCAAGGCCATCCAGGGCGTTTACAAGCGCGAGGCAGGCGCCGAATCCTTCGCAGTGATCCGCGTTCAGGGCATGGCCCGCGCCTTCGAGGAGAACGAGGGCCGGAAACCCTCCATCCTCGTCGCCAAGATGGGCCAGGATGGCCATGACCGGGGCCAGAAGGTGATTTCCTCCGCCTTCGCCGACCTCGGTTTCGACGTCGAGATCGGCCCGCTCTTCGCCACCCCGGAGGAGGCGGCACGGCAGGCTGTCGAAAGCGGCTGCCACATCGTCGGCGTGTCATCGCTCGCGGCCGGCCATCTCACCCTGGTGCCGGCGCTGAAGGCGGCGCTGGAGAGGGAAGGCCGGGGCGACATCATGATCGTGGTCGGCGGGGTGATCCCGCCCCAGGATTTCGAGCCCCTGTATCAGGCCGGCGCCTCGGCCATCTTCCCGCCCGGCACCGTCATCCCGGATGCGGCGGCCCGGCTCCTCGAAGAACTCAACGCGCGCCTCGGCTACGCGCAGCGCAGCGCGGCCCAGTGAGCCGTTCGACCCGCGCCATCCCCTTGCCGCTGGCGTCGCTGTTCGCCTAGATGGCCCGACACGTCGCGCTTGCAACAGGACTTCCGCCATGGCCGAGAAGCTGACCATCCCCGAAGGCACGTTTCTGGTCGGCAAGAGCTGGAAGCCCGAACTGCTGACGCTCAAGCTCGCCAACCGCCACGGGCTGGTGACGGGCGCGACAGGCACGGGCAAGACCGTGACGCTCCAGGTGATGGCCGAGGGCTTCGCCCGCGCGGGCGTTCCGGTCTTCGCGGCCGACATCAAGGGCGACCTCAGCGGCATCGGCGCGCCGGGCGACGCCAAGCCGCCCTTCGTCAAGCGCGCAGACGAGCTCGGCGTTCCTTACGAACCGGACATGTTCTCGACCGTGTTCTGGGATCTGTTCGGTGAGCAGGGCCATCCGATCCGCGCCACCGTGGCCGAGATGGGCCCGCTGCTGCTGGCGCGCCTGCTCGACCTCAACGACACCCAGGAAGGCGTGCTCAACATCGCTTTCCGCATCGCGGATGAGCAGGGCCTGCTGCTGCTCGACCTCAAGGATCTGCGCGCGATCCTGACCTTCATCGCCGAGAACGCGGCGAGCCTGACGGTGCAGTACGGCAACATCTCGGCCCAGACCGTCGGCACCATCCAGCGCCAGCTTTTGGTGCTCGAGAACCAGAAGGGCGAGGTCTTCTTCGGCGAGCCGGCGCTCGACATCCACGACCTGATGCGCACGGACGCCGGCGGGCGCGGCATCGTCAACATCCTCGCCGCCGACAAGCTGATGGCGAACCCCCGGCTTTACGCCACCTTCCTGCTCTGGCTGCTCTCGGAGCTGTTCGAGGTGCTGCCCGAGGTGGGCGACCTCGACAAGCCGAAGCTGGTCTTCTTCTTCGACGAGGCGCACCTGCTCTTCAACGGCGCACCCAAGGTGCTGCTCGAAGCGGTGGAGACGGTGGTCCGCCTCATCCGCTCGAAGGGCGTCGGCGTCTATTTCGTCACGCAGAACCCGCTCGACATTCCCGACACCGTGCTGGCCCAGCTCGGCAACCGCGTCCAGCACGCGCTGCGCGCCTTCACGCCACGCGACCAAAAGGCGGTCAAGGCCGCCGCCGAGACCTTCCGGCAGAACCCGAAGTTCAAGACGGAGGAGGCGATCACCCAGCTCGCCGTCGGCGAGGCGCTGATCTCGATGCTGGAAGGGCGCGGAGTGCCTTCAATCGTCGAGCGCGCGCTGATCGCCCCGCCGATGGCGCAGGTTGGTCCGGTGACGCCGGCCATCCGTGCCAGGGCGATGGCGGCCTCGGGCCTGCGCGGCAAGTACGACACCGAGATCGATCGCGAGAGCGCCTACGAGGTGCTGATGAAGCGCAAGGGTCTCGATCCCGCCAATCCGAATGCCCCGCCGGCCCAGCAAGGCGGCCTTGGCGGCATGCTGGAGGGCATGTTCGGCGGCTCCAAGCCCGGCCCGCGCGGCGGCAAGCCTGCGCAGTCCATGGCCGAGAAAATCGCGACCAGCGCCGCCCGCTCCGTCGCGTCATCAGTGGGACGCCAGATCGGCACCGCCATCATCCGCGGCGTGCTCGGCAGCATCCTGGGCGGAAGGCGGTAGGGGACGGACTGCCAAGGGACTTCATTACGCGACCGGCCACTCGGGCACTCTCCTTGCTCTCCCCGAGCGTTCCCTCCCCGCCCCGCGGGGAGGGCCAGGGTGGGGCCTTCCGGTTAGCTCACGCGGATGACGCCGATGTCCATCGACCGCGCGCGGCAGCTGCGCAAATCGATGACCCCGTTCGAGGCAAGGCTCTGGCTCGCCGTCCGGGCACTGCGTGGCCAGGGCCTGCATTTTCGCCGCCAGTCCCCGCGCGACGGTTACGTCGTCGACTTCCTCTGCATCCGCGCCCGTCTCATCGTCGAGCTTGACGGCGATCAGCATGGTCATGAGCGGCAGGCGGCACATGACGCACGCCGCGACGCGCATTTCGCGACAGCGGGCTTCCTCACCCTTCGGTTCTGGAATGCCGAGCTGCGCGACAACTTCGATGGCGTGGTCGAGACGATTTTCCGCACGGCCATGGACCGGCAGCGCGCTTTTGACGAGGCGTTGAGGGGGAAGGCCCCACCCTTACCCTCCCCGCGGGGCGGGGAGGGAAGCGGCTGACATAGAGGCAAATGACAGAACCGTTGTCGGGCTCAATGCCAATGAGAGCCTGAACCGCTCAAAGTCGGCATCAAGCATATGTAGAGCTCACCAACGCTGCCAGCCGTCTCCCTGCCCCGCCATGCGGAGAGTCTAAGGGTCGGCCACCACTCGTTCCCCTTTCCCGCGTGCACGTCCCCTGTCAAAGTGCCGCCCTCTGAATCATCCTTGGTGCCGTCCATGTCCCAGCTGCCTTCCGTCCTCGCCCGCCTCGATGCCGATCGCGAGGGGGCCATCGACCGCCTTCTGGATTGGGTGCGCATCCCGTCGATCTCCACCGACAAGGCCTGGAAGGCCGATTGCGCCCGTGCCGCCGACTGGTTGGTTGCGGACCTCAACGCGATGGGCTTCAAGGCCGAGTCGCGGCCCACGCCGGGCCACCCGGTCGTCGTGGCGCATCGGCCCAAGAAGGGCGCGCCGCATGTGCTGTTCTATGGCCATTACGACGTGCAGCCGGTCGATCCGCTCAATCTGTGGGACAGCCCGCCCTTCGAACCCTCCGTGAAGGAGATCGAGCCCGGCCGCCATGTCATCGTCGGCCGCGGCGCCTGCGACGACAAGGGCCAGGTGATGACCTTCATCGAGGCCTGCCGCGCCTGGCTGGCCGAGACGGGCGACCTTCCTCTGGGCGTAACGATCATGGTCGAGGGCGAGGAGGAGTCGGGCTCGGTCAACCTGCCGGCCTTCGTGGAGGCCAATCGTCAGGAACTCGCGGCAGACGTTGCGCTGGTCTGCGACACCGGCATGTGGGACCGCGAAACGCCCGCCATCACGGCCGCGCTTCGTGGCCTCGTCTACATGGAGGTGAAGATCATCGCCGCCGATCGCGACCTGCATTCGGGCCTGTTCGGCGGCGCGGCGGCAAACCCCATCCGCGTGCTTTCCAAGGTGCTTGCCGGCCTGCACGACGACAATGGCAGGGTGACGGTGCCGGGCTTCTACGACGGCGTGCATGAGCTGCCGGCGCAGATCAAGGCGGCCTGGGCGGGGCTCGGGCTCACCGCCGAGGATTTCCTTGGCCAGGTCGGCTTGCGCGTCCCCTCGGGCGAGCGGGACCGGCTGCTGATCGAGATGATCCAGTCGCGCCCGACGTGCGACGTCAACGGCATCTGGGGCGGCTATCAGGGCGAGGGGTCCAAGACCGTCATCGCGTCGGAAGCCTCGGCCAAGGTCTCGTTCCGCCTCGTGGGCGACCAGGATCCCGTGAAGATCATGGATGCGTTCGAGGCCTATGTGCGCGGCCGCATCCCTGCCGACTGCAAGGCCGAGTTCATCCGCTACAAGGGCTCGCGCGCCATCAGCCTCGATTGGGACATGCCGGCGCTGGCCAAGGCCGAGAAGGCGCTGACCGAGGAATGGGGCAAGCCTGCCGCCATCATCGGCTCGGGCGGCTCGATCCCGGTCGTGGGCGACTTCAAGCGAACGCTCGGCATCGACACGCTGCTGGTCGGCTTCGGGCTCGACGACGACCGCGTCCATTCGCCCAACGAGAAGTACGAGCTTTCGTCCTTCCAGAAGGGCGCCCGCAGCTGGGCCCGGATCCTCGCCGCGCTGGGGGCGCCCAAGCCATGATGAAGTCGGTCTGCGTCTTCTGCGGCTCGAGCATGGGCGAAAGCGACGCCTATGCCGAGGGCGCGCGCGCCATGGGGCGCGAGATCGCCCGGCGCGGGCTGTCGGTCATCTATGGCGGCGGCAGCGTGGGGTTGATGGGGGTGCTGGCGGATGCGGCGCTGGAAGCCGGCGGGCAGGTGCACGGCGTCATTCCCGCCGCGCTCGAGGCCAAGGAGGTCGGGCATAAGGGGCTGACCCGGAAGGACGTGGTCGCGACGATGCACGAGCGCAAGGCGCGCATGGCCGAGCTGGCCGACGCCTTCGTGGCCATGCCCGGCGGCATCGGCACCTATGAGGAGATCTTCGAGATCTGGACCTGGGCGCAGCTCGGTATCCACCACAAGCCGCTCGGCTTCTACGATGTGGACGGCTTCTACGCCGAGCTTCTGCATTTCGTCGACAAGGCCACGCGCCACGGCTTCATCCGCGAGCAGCACCGCCACATGGCGCTGATGGACACGCGCCCCGGTGCGCTTCTCGACAAGCTGCAGGCCTATGTGCCGACGTCCACGCCGAAATGGATGGAGCAGGCGCAAACCTGACGCGATGCAACTTGACACATGTTAAGGTTGTAGGAATAATGTCCTTGACAGCGTCGCGCTGATCGGCTATCACTCCGGCACGCTCAAGAATTGTGACCAGAGCCGCCAACGCCGCACGGCGCTGGCGGCTTTCGCGTTCTAGGGGACTGTTCATGAATCATCATGTTGAGGCGGCTGCGGGGCCGGCGGTGTCTCGCGCCAGCCGTGTCGATCTGGTCGAGCGGTTGTGGCTGGCGGCGCAGGCGCAGGTCGGCGCCCACGAGACCCGCCTTCGCGGGCTTGCCCCAGGCGACGCGGCGACCGAAGCCCACGCCAAGTCGCTGGCCACGCTGGCCCGCACCATCAAGGAACTGATCGAGATGGACGCGGCCGCCATCGAGGTCGACCGCGCACTCGAGGATGCCGGAAACCCGAATGACGCCGATCCCGACAGCGCCCTCTCCGATCTCGCCAGCCTTCGCGCGGAGCTTGCGCGCCGCATGGGACTTGGCCCCGAGGCGCCGGAAGGAGACGATCCTGGCGGCGCTGACCCCGGCTGAACTGGCGCTCTGGCGCGACGACTGGGCTTTCTGGGCGCGCGCCGACCAGCTGCCGCCCGATGGTCCGTGGAACACCTGGCTGATGATGGGCGGACGCGGCGCCGGTAAGACCCGGGCCGGCGCCGAATGGGTGAGGAGCCTCGCGCTTGGCCCCGCCGCGCCCGACCGCGCGAGATCAGGCCGCTTCGCCCTCGTCGGCGAGACGTTCGGCGACGTTCGCGACGTGATGATCGAGGGCGTCTCCGGGCTTTTGTCTGTCCACCGCGACGTGGAGCGCCCTGACTGGAAGCCGTCCAACCGGCGCCTGACCTGGCCGAACGGGGCTGTGGCGCAGGTCTTCTCCGCCGAGGATCCCGAAAGCCTGCGCGGGCCCCAGTTCGAGGCCGCCTGGTGCGACGAGATCGGCAAATGGCGGCACGGCGGCGAGACATGGGACATGCTGCAGTTCGGTCTGCGGCTGGGCGACCACCCGCGCTGCCTCGCGACGACGACGCCGCGCGCCACGCCGCTGCTGCGCCGGCTCCTCGCCGATCCGGACACCGCCGTGACGCGGGCGAGGACGCGCGACAACGCCTACAACCTCGCGCCGGCCTTCCTGAGCGCGGTCGCAAAGGCCTATGCGGGCACGCGGCTGGGACGGCAAGAGCTCGATGGCGAGATGATCGAGGAGCGCGCCGATGCGCTCTGGAGCCGCAGCATGCTGGAGGCGCTGCGCGACAGGGTCGCGCCGGCGCTGGCCAGCATCTGCGTGGCCGTCGATCCTCCGGCCACCTCGGGCCGCCATGCGGATGCCTGCGGCCTCGTCGTCGCCGGGATCGACGATGACGGCGTCGTCCACGTGCTCGAGGATGCGACGCTGGCGCGCATGAAGCCCGCCGAATGGGCTGCGCGGGCCGCCATGCTCTACCGCCGCTGGGAGGCGGACATGGTGGTGGTCGAGGTCAACCAGGGCGGAGAAATGGCCACCGCGGTGCTGCGGCAGGTCGATCCTTCGCTGCCGGTCGCCGCCGTCAGGGCGACGCGCGGCAAGTATCTGCGCGCCGAGCCCGTTGCGGCGCTCTACGCCCAGGGCCGCGTCCGCCATATCGGCGCGCTGCCCGAGCTCGAGGACGAGATGTGCGACTTCGGCCCGGGCGGACTGAGCTCGGGCCGCTCCCCCGACCGGCTCGACGCGCTGGTCTGGGCGGTCACCCATCTCGCCCTCGGTCCGAAGGCTCGGCCCCGGGTGAGGGGTCTTTGACATCGACCTGAAGCGCGGCCGGGCGGCGACGCCGGCCTCGGCCACCGGACTGCGAGGAAACCGTCATGCTCAAGCTGCTTCGACGCTGGCGCGCCGCGCCGGCGCCCTTGTCCGTGCCCGAGGCCAAGGCCTCTCGCGCCGCGCCGCTGGTCGCTTGGCGCGACATGGGCCGCGCCGTCTGGACACCCCGCGACTATGCCGCGCTCGCCCGCGAGGGCTACCAGACCAACGCCATCGTGCATCGCTGCGTCAGGCTCATCGCCGAAAGCGCCGCGCAGGTCGCGCTGTCGGTCCGCATCGACGGCCGCGAGGCGCCCGGCCACCCGGTTCAGGCGCTGCTGGCGCGGCCCAATGCGCGGCAATCCGCGGGGCCTTTCCTCGAGGCGGTCTACGGCCACCTGCTCGTGGCCGGCAACGCCTATGTCGAGGCCGTGTCGCTGAACGGCGACGTGCGCGAACTCCATGCGCTGCGTCCCGACCGGATGCGCATCGTGCCCGGGCCCGATGGCTGGGCCGAAGCCTATGACTATGTGGTGGGCGGCGAGAGCGTGCGCTTCACGCAGGGGCGGGAAGGCATGCCGCCGATCCTGCATCTCGCGCTCTTCCATCCGCTGGACGATCATTACGGCATGCCGCCCATCGAGGCCGCGGCGCGGGCTCTCGACATCCACAACGCGGCCGGCGCCTGGAACAAGGCCCTGCTGGACAATGCCGCGCGGCCCTCCGGCGCCCTGGTGTACTCCGGCGTGGAGGGCGGGGCGCTCACGGATACCCAGTTCGAGCGGCTCAAGACCGAGCTGGAGGACAGCTTCCAGGGCTCGCGCAATGCCGGCCGCCCGCTGCTGCTCGAGGGCGGGCTCGACTGGAAGCCGCTTTCGCTCAGCCCGAAGGAGATGGACTTCATCGAGGCCAAGGCCACGGCCGCCCGCGAGATCGCGCTGGCCTTCGGCGTGCCGCCGCTCCTGCTCGGCCTGCCGGGTGACTCGACGCACGCCAACTACGCCGAAGCCAACAAGGCGCTGTGGCGCCAGACGGTGATCCCGCTGGTGCGCCGCACATTGGGCTCGCTCGCGGCATGGCTCGGCGATGGCTTCGGCGCGGAGCTGCACATCGAGCCGGACCTCGACGCCATCGAGGAGCTGGCCGAGGACCGTGAAAAGCTCTGGGCCCGCGTGCTGGCCGCCGGCGACCTCCTCACCGACGCGGAGAAGCGCGAAGCGCTGGGTTACGCGCCCTCGCCCGGCCAGCACAGGGAGGAGGACCGGCATGGACGCCATTCTGGAGCGCTTCGCGGCAAGCAGTGATGTCGGGCACATCGGCCTGCTGCTCTGGGCGATGGGCGCCTCGCTCCTGCTCTCCCGCGTGCTGAAGGATCTGGCGGCGGCCAATCGCCGCTTCGACGAGTTCGTCCGGGAGCTGGCCCGATTCAATCAGCGACACAAGGAGTGAACAGCCATGACAGCCTATCGCCCGCCCATTGGCGGGCTTTTTCGTGTCCGGGGTCCGGGCTCCGACAGCGCGCGGCCCGAGGCGCGCTCGGAAGCGCGCGAGGCCATCAGGGATTTCGTCCGCGCGCTCGAACGGCTCGACCGTGACGCCAAGCGCGCCTCGCGGCGGCCGGAGCGCGCCCGATGAGCGCAGTTCAAGCCCGATTCCGCGCCGGCGAGCCGCTGGAATCCAAGCTCGCGCCGCAGGTGGTGACGCGGGCCGACCTGTCGGGCCAGTTCGAAGGCTACGCGTCCCTGTTCAACCTGCCGGACCTCGGCAAGGACCTCGTCGAGCCCGGCGCTTTCTCGGCTTCCCTGGCCCGGCGCGGGCCGCGCGGCATCAAGCTGCTCTGGCAGCATGATCCCTCCGAGCCCATCGGCCAGTGGCTGCTGCTGCGCGAGGATGCCCGCGGCCTGTTCGTGCGCGGCCGGCTTTCGCCTGACGTGGCCCGCGCCCGGGAGGTGCTGGCCCTGATGCGCGACGGCGCGGTGGACGGGCTTTCGATCGGCTTCCGAACGGTGAGGGCCCGGTCCGAGCCGCGCACCGGCATCCGCCGCCTTTCGGAGATCGACCTCTGGGAGATCTCCATCGTCACCTTCCCGCTGCTGCCCCAGGCGCGCGTCTCGGCCGTGAAGGCCGCGCCCGTCCGCCTCTTCTGACGAACCGACCCGAAACCTGACCAGGAGACCATCATGGATCTGTCCAACCGCGTTGCCGCGCCTGAATCCAAGGCACATCTGGGCGATGCCCAGGATGCGCTGCACGAATTGCGCGGCGCCTTCGAGGCGTTCCGCGAAACCAACGATCTGCGTCTCGGCGAGGTCGAGCAGCGCGCCAGCGCCGATGTGCTGCTGGACGAGAAGCTGGCCCGCATCGACCTCGCCCTCGACGAGCACAAGAGGCGGCTTGACCGCTTCGCCCTCGGCGCGCGCCGTCCTCAGATCGCGGGCTCGCCGCCGCTCGACGCATCCATTGCCGAGCGCAAGGCGGCCTTCGACGCCTATGTCCGCCGCGGCGACGCCGGCGGCTTCCGCGCTGCCGAGCTGAAGGCGCTGTCGGCCGGCTCCGGCCCCGATGGCGGCTTCGTCGCGCCGGCCGAGGTCGAGCGCGACATCCTCCAGCGCCTCGCCGCGATCTCGCCGATGCGTTCACTGGCCACGGTGCGCACCATCTCCGCCGGCTCTTACAGGGCCGCCTTTTCGGCCACTGGCCCGGCTTCAGGCTGGGTGGCTGAAACCGCCGCGCGCCCCGAGACGGCCTCCCAGCCGCTTTCGGAGCTGGTCTTCCCGGCCATGGAGCTCTACGCCATGCCCTCGGCCACGCAGACGCTGCTGGACGACGCGCTGGTCGACGTCGACCGCTGGGTCGCCGAGGAGGTGGAGACGGTCTTCGCCGAGCAGGAGAGCAACGCGTTCATCTCCGGCAACGGCACCACCCAGCCGCGCGGCGTGCTGACGGTGCCGGTCGTCGCCGACGCGAGCTGGAGCTGGGGCAATCTCGGCGTGCTGAACACTGGCGTTTCCGGCGCCTTCGCGGCGGCGAGCCCGTCCGACATCCTCATCGACCTGATCTATGCCCTCCGGACGGGTTACCGCCAGAATGGCTCCTTCCTCATGAACCGCCGGACGCAGAGCGTGATCCGCAAGTTCAAGGACAGCGCCGGCAACTACCTCTGGCAGCCGCCGGCCAGCGTCGGCCAGCCTGCGACGCTGATGAACTTCCCGGTGGCCGAGGCGGAAGCGATGCCGAACATCGCGGCCAGTTCGGTCTCTGTGCTGTTCGGCGATTTCCGCCGCGGCTACCTGATTGTCGACCGCGCCGGCGTCCGCATCCTGCGCGATCCCTATTCCGCCAAGCCCTATGTGCTGTTCTACACGACCAAGCGCGTGGGCGGCGGGGTTCAGGACTTCGCGGCCATCAAGGGGCTGCGCTTCGCAGCCTGAGCCCGTTCAGCGGCTGCTCTCCGAAAGGGGCGGCAGCGGCGATGGACCGTCGAAGGCGGCGGCGGGAACGCGCGACCCCCGCCGCCGCTGGGGCGCGGGCTCCGCTGCGGCGGGCAGGCCCGCCGACAGCGCCGCCGCCGTCGCGGTGATCCATTCGCGATGATCCGCGACGGGGGTGATGGCAGTGAAGCCGCCGCATACCCGCCTGACGCGCTGGTTGGCCGGTCCGCTCGACCAGCTGACGATGCCGACGAGCTCGCTCGACCCCGAGGCCCCGCGCATGATCGGACCGCCGGAATCGCCCTTGCAGGCGCCGGCGCCGACCGCTTGCCCGAGCAGCTCTGCGTCCACCGCGACGACGACGCTGTTGCTCGACGTATAGGATCCCGCCGCCATCAGGCTCGTGCGCCGCAAGGTGCGCGCCGTCTGGCGGCGGCCTTCCTGGCCAAGCCCGAAGCCGGCGATGGTGACGACATCGCCCGCGCCTAGCGCGCCGCCGAGACTGACCGGCTCGATGCCGGCAGGCAGCGAGTCGGCAAGCAGGATGAGCGCGAGGTCGACCCCTGGCTGCGTGCTTGGCGTGCGGCCTGGAAGGAAGCTTTCATGCGGCCTAACCCGGCCGACCCTGAGATCGCGCCGGCGCAAGCCGTCGTCGAGCGCGCTGACGGCGAAACTGCCGCCGCCCAGCACGCAATGGGCGGCAGTCAGGATGATGCGCGGCTGGATGACGACGCCGGAGCACAGCTCGCCGCGCGAGCTTTCGATCTTCACGGTCCAGCGCCGCGCCTGATCGCCCGATCGGACCACCTGCCCGCCGACGACGGCCAGCGCCGGCGCCGCGAAGCAGAGCGCAGCCGCGACAAGGCCAAGGGCCGCGGCGCGGCTCTTCGTGCGCCCGCCGCTGATCGAAGGTGCGGGGAGGGGTCGGGCTTTCGTCATGCGCATCCACGTTGCGCGCCATCGCGCCTTGGGTCCAGAAGGGCCTCAATGTCTGGTGAATGTGGCGGTTTCAGCGCCATGACGCCTCGCTGGACCAGCGCGCCAGTATGGCGTCGATCCAGGGACGCTGCGGCCCGACGAGCGCGCCCTGCGTGAGCTCGCCGCACTGGCGCCCGCCGGCGCCGGTCGACCAGGTGACGACCGCGACGACGCGGCCGGCCTGGCTGAGCGGCCCTCCCGAATCGCCCTGGCACGCGCCGCGCCCTCCGGCGCCGCGCGCCCAGACGAGCACGTTGCTGCGGCCATGGGGCTCGACCGCTTCGAGGCGCGCCGAGCGCCACGTGCCTGTGCTCGAGGCGTCGCCCTCGCGCGTCAGGCCGAAGCCGCCCGTCACGATCTCTGCTCCGGCCGCCGGGTTCGCGGTGGAGAGCTGTGCGGGCCGGAAGCGGGCGGGCAGCTCGGCATCGAGGCGAAGCAGGGCGAGGTCGATGGACCGGACACGTTCCGCGACCGCGTTCGGCCTGAACCCGGGGTGTCGCTCAACGGCCGCGGGCTCCAGCAGCACGGCCTGTCCCGCCTCGCGGAAGTGCACCCTGACGGAGGCCGTGGACCGGGCGCAATGCGCGGCGGTCAGGACGGCGTCGTGCGCCACCACGATGCCGGTGCAGATGCCGCCGCCCGCCGTGAGCACCATCACGGCCGAACTCTCGAGCGGCCCGCCCGGCTCGCCGCCGATCACCGCATCGGCCCGAGACGCGAACGCCACCGACGCCGCCACCAGCGCGACCCGCGCCGTGGACCGAACCAAGGACCTCGACATGAGCCCCATCCTGATCACGCCCCCCGCGGGCGAGCCCGTCACCTTGGCCGAGGCGAAGCTCCACCTCAAGCTCGACGGCGATGCCGAGGACGCGCTGGTCACAACGTTGATCGCGGCGGCGAGGCTTCTCGTCGAGGCAGCCAGCGGCCGGATGCTGATCGAGCAGAGCTGGCGCCTTGTCCTCGACCGCTGGCCGTCGGGCCCGCTGCGGCTGCCGCTGGCCCCGGTGGCTCGCATTGCCGCGGCACGCGTCTTCGATGCCGCCGGCCACGCCATCGCGGTCGCACCGGCAGCCTTCATGCTGGAGGCGGCCGATCCGCCTGCGCTCTGGATCGTCGAGCCGCTCCCGATGCCCGGCCGCACCCGTGCCGGCATCGAGATCGACCTTGTCGCGGGCTATGGCGTGTCGGGCGCCGCGGTACCGCCGCCGCTCAGGCAGGCCGTGCTCATGCTGGTCGCGCGCTGGCATGAACAGCGCGGCGACCACGTCGAGCCTGGCGATGCCTGCCTGCCGGGCGATGTCGCGGCGCTCGTCGCGCCCTATCGCCGGCCGAGGCTGAGCGCATGAGCGTGCGGACCGCGATCGGCGCCGCGCGCCGCAGGATGGTGCTGGCCGCGCCCACGATGCCCGCCGGCGACGGGGCAGGAGGCGGAGCGCCTGAATTCACGGCCGTCGCGGAAATCTGGGCGGCCCTGCGCTGGCTCGCCGGCGAGGAGCGTTCGCGTGGCGACCGGCCAGAGCAGGCCGCGCGGTGGGAGATCACGCTGCGTTGGCGCTCGGGCGTGACGGCCGGCATGCGACTCGTCGACGGAGGGCGCGCCTTCGCGATCCTGTCGGTCAGCGACCGCGACGGCAGGCACCGCCGGCTGACCTGCCTGTGCGAGGAGGTGGGACCATGATCGACGCCGTTCTGTCCGTGCGCCGCGCGATCCAGGCGCGCCTTGCCGCCGATGCCGCGCTCGCAGCCCTCCTCGGCGGGCCGGGGCGCGTTCACGACCAGCCACCGCGCGGCCAGAAGGGGCTTTACGTCGTGCACGGCGACGTCGAGGCGCGCGACTGGTCGACCGGCACCGATGGCGGCTGCGAGCAGCGGCTCGCGCTGGTCGTCTGGGCGGCAAGCCCGACCGAGAGCGCCGCCGCCCTTGCGGCAGCGGGCCGTGTCGGAGCCCTGCTGCACGACGCGCCGCTTGAGCCCGACGGCCAGCGCTGCGTGAACCTGCGCCAGACCGGCCTCGATGTGAGCCGCGACGCACGCAGCGGCTTGCTGCGCGTCGTCGTCAGGCTGCGCTGCGTCACCGAACAATCTTGAGGAGGGACATCACATGCCGGCACAAAAGGGCAGGGACCTGCTTCTGCGCATCGCCAACGCGCCTGGCAGCTTCATAACCGTGGGCGGGCTTCGCGCCCGCCAGATCGTGTTCAACGCCGAAGCGGTGGACGTGACGCATGCCGAATCGAGCGGGCGCTGGCGCGAGCTGCTGGCGGGAGCCGGCCTGCGCCGCGCTGCCCTGTCAGGCGGTGGGGTGTTCAAGGACGAGTCCTCCGACGCGCTGGTGAGGCAGGTCTTCTTCGACGGCGACATCCGCGAATGGCAGGTCGTCATCCCCGATTTCGGTCGGGTGCAAGGCCCGTTTCACCTGACGACGCTCGAATACCGGGGCGAGCACGCGGCGGAGGTCACCTTCGAGCTCGCGCTCGAATCGGCCGGCGCGCTGTCCTTTGCGGCTCTGTGAGGCGCGGATGGTCAACCGTTATCGCGGCGAGGTGCCGCTCGAGATCGCCGGGCGCCGGCTCAGTCTCCGGCTGACGCTGGGCGGCCTCGCGGAGCTGGAGGACGCAATGGAGGCGGGCGACCTCGCTGGCCTGGGCGAGCGCCTCGGCGCCGGGCGCCTCTCCGCGCGGGACCTGATCCGCATCCTGTCGATCGGGCTCGCTGGCGCGGGCCACAAGCTTGGCGAGGACGAGGTCCGCGCCATGGCCGTGGAGGGTGGGCTGGCGCCGCTTGTCGGCGCGATCGCGGCCCTGTTCGAGGCGGCCTTCGGTCCCGCCGACGGACGGGAAGCCGCCGCCCGCCCTCCGGGGCCGCAGCCGGCGCCCTGACCGGCGCGCCATGGCCGGCCTTCCCCTGGGAGGCGGCGATGGCGCTCGGCCTTGGCCGGCTGCGGCTGCACCCTGAGGTCTTCTGGTCGTCGTCGCCGCGCGAGCTCGCGGCGATGGCAGGCCTCACCGGCGCGTCCCGCTTCGGCGCCGCCGATCTCGCTGCCCTGATGGCGGCCCACCCCGATGCCGCGCCGCCGGCTTGAACCCGAGGATGCATCCATGTCCGATGACGATATCGAGGCCATCGGCCAATCGCTGGCCGGGCAGACCGCGCTCCTGCGCGATCTCGACGCCGCGACCAAGCTCTTCGGCCGCTCCATCACGGAGGCCTTCGCCAAGGGCGCCACAGAAGGGCGGCGCTTCGAGGACGTGCTGCGCGGCATCGGCCTCAAGCTGTCGCGCGGATGGCTGCAGCAGGCGCTGAGGCCGATCGAGTCCGGCATCGCCGGCGCGCTCGGACAAGCGTTCGGCTCGCTTGGAGGCGGCGGCGCTCAGGTTCAGGCCTTCGCATCAGGCGGCATTGTCGGGCAGCCCACCTATTTCGGTCTGGGCCGCGGGCTTGGCCTCATGGGCGAGGCCGGGGCCGAAGCCATCCTGCCGCTGGCGCGGGGCCAGGACGGCCAGCTCGGCGTGAGGTCGGCGGCCGCAGCGCCCGCGCCGCTCACCGTCACCGTGAACATCGCGGCCCAAGACGTCGACAGCTTCCGCCGCTCGGAAGGGCAGGTGTCCGCCGCCATCGCCCGCGCGGTGGCGCGCGGCCGGCGCGTGCTGTGACGGCGGGGGGAGCGACGATGCAGGGCTTTCACGAAGTGCGGTTCCCGATCGACATCTCGCGCGGAGCCAGAGGCGGGCCGGCGAGGCGGACCGACGTCGTCACGCTGGCCTCGGGGCGCGAGCAGCGCAACGCGCGCTGGGCGCAGTCCCGCAGGCGCTATGACGCCGGCTACGGCGTCAAGTCGCTCGATGCGCTGGCCAGCGTCGTCGCCTTCTTCGAAGAGCGCAGAGGGCGCCTGATCGGCTTTCGCTGGCGCGATCCGCTCGACTGGAAGAGCTGTGCTCCAAGCGGCACGCCCGGGCCCTTCGACCAACCGCTGGGCGTGGGCGACGGCGCGCGCCGCGCCTTCCAGCTGGTCAAGCGCTATGGCGCAGCCCTGGACCCGTATCTCAGGCCGATCCGCAAGCCGGTCGCAGGCAGCGTCCGCATCGCCGTCGGCACCGCCGAGCTTGCGGCAACGGCCTTCGAGGTCGATGCGGCCAGCGGCCTCTTGACGCTCGCGGCGGCGCCCGCCGCCGGCTCGGCCGTCACGGCAGGCTTCGCGTTCGATGTGCCCGTGCGCTTCGACATCGACGAGCTCGACATCGAGCTCAGCGCCTTCGAAGCCGGCGCGATTCCACGGATCCCCCTGCTCGAACTGATGGATTGACGCCGATGCGTGACCTTTCTCCCGCCCTTGCCGCGCATCTCGCCGGCGAGGTGACCACGCTTGCCCGTTGCTGGACGCTGACGCGCCGCGACGGCGTCGTCATGGGCTTCACCGACCATGATCGCGACCTGCCGTTGGATGGAGTGGTCCATCGCGCGCGCGGCGGCTTCGAGGCCTCGGACGCGAGCGCGGAACTGGGCTTTGCAGCGGCGAGCGTCGATGTGGCGGGGGTGCTGCGCTCCTCAGACATCACCGAGGCCGACATTCTGCTCGGCCGGTACGACGGGGCGGAGGTCGCCGTCCATCTCGTGGATTGGCGCGAGCCCTCCACGCGCCAGCGGATCGACGTGTTCGCCATCGGCGAGGTCCGCCGAGGCGATGGCGGCTTCGTGGCGGAACTCCGCAGCGCGGCGCACCGCTTCGATGAGGAGCGGGGCCGGCTCTACACGCTGCGCTGCGACGCCGATCTCGGCGATTCCCGCTGCCGGAAGGCCGTGGCGGAGGCTGCCGGGCACGTCGTGGCCGTGGAGGGCGCGAGCCGGATCGTCGTCGGCGGGCTCGCGATGTTTGTAGAAGGCTGGTTCGAAGGCGGCCGCCTGCGCTTCACCGGCGGCGCCAATGACGGTCACACGGTCGAGATCGCGCGTCATCGCCTCGACGCAGGCGGGGCCCGGCTCGACCTCTGGCTCGCCACGCCGGCAGCGGTGGCGGTCGGCGATGGCGTCGCCGCCATGCCCGGCTGCGACAAGAGCTTCGAAACCTGCCGCGACAGGTTCGCGAACCAGCTCAATTTCCAGGGCTTTCCCCACATTCCCGGCAACGACTTCCTGCTCCAGCTCGCCGCCGCGGGCCGGGGCCAGGAGTTCGACGGCGGGAGCCTCTTCCGTTGAGGGCGCGGCCGGACATCGTCGAGGCCGCGCGCGGCTGGATCGGCACGCCGTACATCCATCAGGGCTCGCTCAGGGGCGTCGGCTGCGACTGCCTCGGCCTGATCCGCGGCGTCTGGCGCGAAACGATGGGAGAGGAGCCCGAGCTGGCTCCGCCCTATACGGCCGACTGGGCGGAGGCAGCCCACGCCGGAGGCGAGGCCGAGCCTCTGCTCGAGGCCGCCGCCCGTCATCTGCGGCCTGTCGATCCGCTGCGGCTCTTGCCGGGCGATGTGCTTGCCTTCCGCTGGCGGGGGCATCTTCCGGCCAAGCACCTTGCCATCCTGACCTCACCCAACCGGATGATCCACGCGCATGACGGCGCCTGCGTCTGCGAGGTGGCCCTTTCGCCCTGGTGGTCGCGCCGCGTCGCCGCTGCCTACCGTTTTCCCGAATGTCCGCGCCGGAGCGCTTCGCCATGACCACGCTCGTGCTGCAGACGGTCGGCTCCGCCGTCGGTTCATACTTCGGCGGCCCGCTCGGCGAGATCGTCGGGCGGGGGCTCGGCGCGCTGGCCGGCTCGGCCGTCGACAGCGCGCTGCTGGGCGGCGGCTCGCGCATCGTCGAAGGGCCGCGCCTGCGCGAGATGGCGGGGCTGGGCGCTGGGGAAGGTGCGCCCGTGCCGCGCTTGTTCGGCCGCGCGCGCCTCGGTGGCCAGCTGATCTGGGCGACGCGCTTCGAGGAAGAGGTCGTAAGCTCGGTCCGTTCGGCAGGCGGCGGCAAGAGCCTTTCGAGCCAGCGGGTGCGCCAGACCGACTACGTCTACCACGCAAACCTGGCGATCGCGCTGTGCGAGGGGCCGATCAGCTTCGTCAGGCGGGTCTGGGCGGATGGCCGCGAGCTGGACCTGAGCCGCCTGACGATGCGCGTGCATCGCGGCGCCCCGGACCAGTTGCCCGATGCCCTGATCGTCGCGAAGGAAGGGCCCGATCGCGCCCCGGCCTATCGCGGCACGGCCTATGTCGTGTTCGAGAAGCTGCCCCTGGCTGACCATGGCAACCGCATCCCTCAGTTTTCCTTCGAAGTCGTCAGGGCGCTGCCGGGGCCTGCCGACAGCATACGCTCCGTCAACCTCATCCCCGGCTCGAGCGAGTTCGCCTACGACGTCGCGACGGTCACAAGGCTGCTGGGTCCCGGCCTGGCGCGGTCCGAAAACCGGCATCAGCTGCAGGCGGAGAGCGACGTCATCGCCTCCCTCGACCAATTGCAGGCTCTGTGCCCGGCGCTGACGGGCGTTTCGATCATCGTGACCTGGTTCGGCGACGATTTGAGGGCGTCGGCCTGCACGCTGGCGCCGCGCGTCGACAACGCCGTCAAGCAGACGGATGGCGCGACCTGGACCGTCGCGGGCCTCGGGCGGCCCGCAGCCCGGCTGGTGTCTCAGGTGGATGGCGTGTCCGCCTATGGCGGAACCCCAAGCGACGCCTCCGTGCTCGCGCTGATCGCGGAGCTCAAGCGCCGCGGCCTCGCCGTGACGCTTTACCCCTTCATCATGATGGACATCGCGCCTGGATCGACCTTGCCGGCGCCTGCGGGCGGGATGCAGCCCGCCTATCCTTGGCGCGGACGCATCGGCGTCCACCCCGCCGGAGAGGCCGCGCCGCAGGTCTCGGCCGATGTCGCCAGCTTTGTCGGGACGGTCCGTCCCGCCGATTTCTCCCTTGCCGGGGCTTCGGTCCAATGCGCCAGGCCGGATGAATGGAGCTATCGGCGCCACAACCTGCATTACGCCATGCTGGCCATGGCCGCCGGGGGAGTGGATGGCTTCGTCATCGGCAGCGAACTGGTTGGGCTGACGCGCGCGCGCGCGGCATCGGGGGTCTATCCCTTCGTGGCCGCGCTGCAGGCCCTGGCGGCCGACGTGAGGCAGGTGCTCGGCCCCGGCTGCCGCCTCACCTACGCCGCCGACTGGACCGAGTATGGCGCCCACATCCT
>JAIXZF010000400.1 GCA_027489835.1 Hyphomicrobiales bacterium | reverse complement strand
CGGGCGGTAGGTATGCACATCAAGCGTCCCGCCGGCGCGCCGCCTTTTACAAGACACCGTTTGTCCCCAATCCTTCCGAAGGCCTCATGACAGTCCGCAAGCTTTGCCTCGCAGCCTTCACCGCATGGGCCGGGTTCGCTTCGGCCGCCCAGGCGCAGAGCGGCGGCCCCTCCCTCGTCATCGACGCCTCCACCGGAACGGTCCTGCACGAGGAGCGCGCCTCCCAGGCCTGGCATCCGGCTTCCACCACCAAGATGATGACGGCCTATGTCGCCCTCCGCGCCGTCAGGGCCGGGCGCATCGGGCTCGAGACGGCCATTCCCGCTTCCAAGCTCGCGGCCTCGCAGCCCCGTGTGAAGGTCTACATCAAGCCGGGCCAGGAGATCACGCTCGACAACGCGCTCAAGGTGATGATGGTCAAGTCGGCCAACGACATCGCCTATGTCATAGCAGAGGGCGTGGGCGGCACGGTGCCGAACTTCGTCGAGATGATGAACGCCGAGGCCCGGCGCCTCGGGCTGCAGGACACGGTGTTCCGCAATCCCAATGGCTGGCACCATCCCGAGCAGCAGACGAGCGCGCGCGATCTTGCCGTGCTCGCAATGGTGATGCTGCGCGAATTTCCTGAATACGGCGAATACTGGGGCATCGGCGCGGTGCAACTCGGCCGCGTCACGCTCAACAACACCAACGGGCTGATCGGGCGCTATTCCGGCGCAAGCGGCTTCAAGACCGGCTTCGTCTGCGCCTCGGGCTTCAACGTGGTGGCCACCGCCATGCGCGGCGGCCGCACGCTCATCGCCGTCGTCCTCGGCGCTTATTCGGGCGCCGAGCGGACGGTCAAAGCCGCGCAGATCCTCGACGCCGGCTTCTCCTCATGGGGAGGCGGGGCCCGCACCGTCGCCAGCATCCCGCCGAGCGGCGGGGCCGCGTCGAGCGTCTGCGCCGAGGTGCGCGCGTATGGGCGCGGCGCTCCGCTGGCGGACGACGTCGAGACGAGCGGGCCGATCTCCTTCGCGCCGACCGGAGCCTCGAGCGACGTCGACCTCGCCCGCGCCGGCATGACGCCCGCACCGGCCGCGACAGCCATGCGCATGGGCGGCGGGCGCATCACGCTCGGCCCGCGCGAGGCGTTCGCGCCGATCGTGATCTCCTATGGACGCAGCGCCGGCAGCGCCAGCGCGCCGCTGGCGGCGAACGTCGCGCCGAAGCCGGCGACGGCCGTGGCGCAGGGCGGGCGGGCGCCGCAGGGCGCGCCGGAGCTGGCCGGCATCAGCCAGCCCCTCGGCCAGACCGAGCCGCAGGGCAGGCCCCGCGCGCCATCGGCCAATGGCGCGATCGCCCTTGGCGGAACCGGCGCCGTCGCGGCGGCGGCCGCCGCCTTCGCATCGCGGACCGCTCCCACCGGGACGGAGGGGCCCATCCGCCTGCCGGGCGCGATCGGAGGCCAGGCACAGCCGGCGCCGCTTCGTCCGTCGGCTGCGGCCGGCATCCGCCCGCAGGCGCCCCGGCCGGCGACCGCGGCGCTCGCGCCGGTCCAGCGCGCCGCCGAGCCGGCGCGGACGGCGGGCAAACCCAACCTCGTCAAGCCGGCCGCTCCCAGGACGGCCGCTCCCAAGCCGGCCGCCGCAAGGGCCGGCGCTCCGAAGCCAGCCGCCCAGTCGGCGCAGGCCACGGCCCGCACCGCCAAGCCTCCCGCTCGGCCGATCGCGACGCCGCCCCGGCGGCCCTCCGCTCCACCGGCGGAGTGACGCGCGCTTGGGACGCCTGAACCCGGCGGCTTGCGGGCCTCGTGGGCCCGGACGCCGCGCCGCGCCATGTCTCGCATGACCGGCCGCAGCCTGTCGGGGCCCCAGGCCGGCATCGTCCTCGCCTTCGCCAGCGCCGCCGGCTACGGGCTCAACATCGTCACCGCGCAGATCGCCGCGGGCGTGAACATCAGCGGCGCGCTGATGGTGTTCTACCGCGTGTTCCTCATGCTCGCTTGCCTCGCGGCGGTGATGGCGACGACGCGCCAGAGCCTCGCCGTGGCGCCGGGCGAGCGCGGGCCGCTGATCGTGTTCGGCTTGTCGAGCTCGGTGATCGGCACGGCCTACCTCTCCTCGGTCGCCTTCCTGCCGGTGAGCGTGGCGGCGGTGATCTTCTACCTGTTTCCGATCTTCATCGTGCTGGCCGAGCCGCTGGTCGAGCGCACGCGCCTCGGCGCGGGCCGGCTGTCGATCGCGCTGCTCGCCTTCGCAGGGGTGGCGTTGGTCGTCGGACCGCGCTTCGAGAGCCTCGATCCGCGCGGGCTCGCCCTGTCGCTGCTCGCCGCCATCGGCGCGGCGATCCAGTTCTTCGCCGCGGCGCGGATGCGCGCCACCTCGACGGTGTCCAAGCTGTTCTGGGGGCATCTGCTGGTCCTGCCCGGCGTGACGGCGACGCTGGCCTGGATCGACGGCTTCCAGGCGCCGTCGGCGCTGGCGGCGGCTCCGGTTGCGGTGGCGGTGACGCTCATCGCCTATCTCGTCTCCATCGCCTGTCAGCTCGCCTCGCTGGCGCGGGTGTCCGCGGCCGTGGCCGGGCTGACCTTCTGCGCGGAGCCGCTCTTCGCCAGCCTGTTCGCGGCGCTGATCCTCGGCGAGCGGCTGGCGCCGGTGCAGTATCTCGG
>JAIXZF010000343.1 GCA_027489835.1 Hyphomicrobiales bacterium | reverse complement strand
CTGCCGCGTTCGGCGGAGGAGTTCCGCCAGCTCGTCGGCCGCGTGCCGCTGAAGGAACTGGTCCGCGAAACCTCCGACATCATCGAGAAGCTCTGCATCGAGGCGGCGCTCGAACTGACCGGCGACAACCGGGCTTCCGCGGCCGAGATGCTGGGCCTCAGCCGGCAGGGGCTCTACGCCAAGCTGCACCGTTTCGGAATCGGCGACCTCAGCGGCGGGGACTGAGGCCCAAGACCCGGACCTATGTTGTCCGGCTCGGCAGGCAAGGTAGGTGTAAACACAAATTGACGCCTCAGATCGTCAATTGTAGCCTCCGTTCATGACAGCCGCCCCCTCCAAGCCAGCGCATGGCCTGCCCCGACCGGCTGGCCGCCCCACGCTCTCCTGGGCCGGGATCGTCCGCCTCGGTCTCGTGCAGACTTCGCTCGGCGCGATCATCGTGCTCACCACGTCGACGCTCAACCGCGTCATGGTCGTCGAGCTCGCACTGCCCGCCATCCTGCCCGGCATTCTCGTCGGACTGCATTACGCGCTCCAGGTGCTCAGGCCACGCTGGGGCTATGGTGCCGACCAGGGACAGCGTGCGACGCCCTGGATCATCGGCGGCATGGGCATGCTTGCGCTGGGCGGCTTCGTCGCCGCCATCGCCACAGCACTCATGGGTGCGAACCTCATGGCCGGGATTGGCCTGGCCGTGGCCGGCTTCCTGCTCATCGGCGTCGGCGTCGGCGCCTGCGGCACCTCGCTGCTGGTGCTGCTCGCCAAGCGCGTCTCGCCCGACCGGCGCGCGCCGGCCGCGACACTGGTCTGGCTGATGATGATCGCCGGCTTCGCCGCGACGGCCGGCCTGGCGGGCCATTTCCTCGATCCCTTCTCGAGCGCGCGGCTGATCCTCGTCGCGGGCGTCCTGTGCACGCTCGCCTTCCTCGTCTCGACGCTGGCGGTCTGGGGCCTCGAGGGTGACGCGCCCGCGCCGGCTGCGGCGCCCGAGGCCGACATGTCCTTCCGCGAGGCGCTCCGCGAGGTCTGGTCCGAGCCGCGCGCCCGGCTCTTCGCCATCTTCATCATCGTCTCGATGCTCGCCTATAGCGGCCAGGACCTGATCCTCGAGCCCTTCGCCGGCATCGTCTTCGGCTTCACGCCGGGCGGCTCCACTAAGCTCTCCGGCCTTCAGCACAGCGGCGTTCTGATCGGCATGCTCTTCGTGGCGCTAGTGGCCGGGCCGCTGGCCAAGGGGCGCTTCGGCTCGCTCACCTTCTGGACGATGACGGGCTGCGTGCTGTCGGCGATCGTGCTGCTTGGCCTCGTCGTCGCCTCCAATGTCGGCCCGGCCTGGCCGCTGATCCCCACCGTCGTCGCGCTCGGCGTCGCCAACGGCATCTACGCCGCCGCCGCCATCGGCTCGATGATGATGTTGGCGGGCGCGGGCCGAGGCGAGCGGGAAGGCACGCGCATGGGCCTGTGGGGCGCCGGGCAGGCGCTGGCCATGGGGGCCGGCGGCCTGATCGGAGCCGGTGCGGTCGATGTGGCCAAATGGCTCAGCGGCTCGCCCTTCCTTGCCTATGCCAGCGTCTTCACGGGCGAGGCGGTGCTGTTTCTCGTCGCGGCGCTGATCGCGGCACGCGTCTCCGCCATGGCGGCGCCCCAGACCGCGCCACGGGGCGTGGACCTTGGCGGGCTTGCGATGGGCGGCAACGGAAACGTGGCGGTTGGCCAGGGAAGGGATTGACCCATGAATGAGGACATCACCTTCGACGTCGTCGTGGTGGGCGGCGGCCCGGCCGGCGCCACCGCCGCGGCCGATCTCGCGAGCAAGGGCCACAGCGTCCTGCTGCTCGACAAGGCGGGGCGCATCAAGCCCTGCGGCGGCGCGATCCCGCCCCGGCTAATCCGCGACTTCCGCATTCCCGACGAGTTGCTCTGCGCCAAGATCAACTCGGCCCGGATGATCCCGCCCTCGGCCCGCTTCGTGGACATGCCCATCGACAATGGCTTCGTCGGCATGGTCGACCGCGAGGGCTTCGACGAATGGCTGCGCGCCCGCGCCGCGGACCTGGGGGCCGAGCGCCGCACGGGCAGCTTCGAGCGCCTGACCCGCGACGCCGATGGCGTCTCGCGGCTGCATTACACGGTCAAGGCGAAGGCTGGCGAGGCGCTGGCCGAGGAGAGCTCCGTACGCGCCCGCATGGTGATCGGCGCCGATGGCGCGGTGTCGGGGGTGGCCAAGGCGGCGATCCCGGGCGCCGAGAGGATCCCCTTCGTCTTCGCCTACCACGAAATCCTGAAGGCGCCGGCCGCCGGTGTCGGCGGCTACGATCCGAAGCGCTGCGACGTGCATTACGATGGGCGATTCTCGCCGGATTTCTACTCCTGGGTGTTTCCGCATGGCGACACGCTGAGCATCGGCACGGGCAGCGCCAACAAGGGCTTCGCCCTGCGCGGCGCCATCGCCGAGCTGCGCGCCCATCTCGGCCTCGAAGGCGTCGCCACCATCCGCAAGGAAGGCGCGCCGATTCCGCTGAAGCCCCTCAAGCGCTGGGACAATGGCCGCGACGTCATCGTTGTCGGCGATGCAGCAGGCTGCGTCGCGCCCTCGTCCGGCGAAGGCATCTACTACGCCATGGCCTCGGCGCGCTGCGCGGCGGACGCCGTGCACGAAGCCCTGCGCACGGGCGATGCCCGCGCCTTGGCCGGAGCGCGCAAGGCCTTCATGAAGGCGCATGGCCGCGTCTTCTGGATTCTCGGGATCATGCAGTGGTTCTGGTATCGCAACGACCGCCTGCGCGAGCGCTTCGTCGCGATCTGCAAGGACAAGGACGTCCAGCGGCTGACCTGGGAGTCCTACATGAACAAGGAACTGGTCCGGTCCGACCCGATGGCCCATGTCCGGATCTTCTTCAAGGATCTCGGCCATCTCATCGGGGTCGCCCGCACATGAGGGAACTGGCCGCCAACTGGCCCGTGATGATCGTCGCGTCCCTCGTCGCGCTCGTCGTGGCGGTGGCGGGCGGCGTCATGACGGAGATCGGCGCCTGGTATGGCTCGTTGCGCTTTCCAGCGTGGAAGCCGCCGAACTGGGCCTTCGGGCCGATCTGGACGACCATCTTCGTGCTCGCCGTCTTCGCGGCCTCGCTTGCCTGGATCGCGGCGCCGTCGGGCGGCCAGCGCGCCATGCTCGTGACCCTCTTCGCCGTCAACGCTGCGCTCAACATCTTCTGGAACGTGCTGTTCTTCCGCTGGCGCAGGCCGGACTGGGCGCTGATCGAGACCGGCGCTCTGTGGCTGTCGATCCTGGCGCTGGTGGTCTTCATCTGGCCGTTCTCGTCCACGGCCAGCCTGCTGCTCGTCCCCTACCTCGTCTGGGTCTCCGTCGCTTGGGCCCTCAACCTGTCGATCGTCCGCCTCAACGCCCCGTTCGCGGGCCGCGTGGCCGTACGGAGTCCCTGAGATGGCGCGTCCCTTCCCCTTCACCGCCATCGTCGGCCAGGACGAGATGAAGCGCGCGCTGATGGTGGCGGCGGTCGATCCCACCATCGGCGGCGTCCTCATCTTCGGCGATCGCGGCACCGGCAAGTCCACTGCGGTTCGCGCGCTGGCCGAACTCCTTCCGCCGATGAAGGTGGTCGAGGGCTGCCCCTATCGCTGCGATCCCGCCCGCCCCGCTGCCTCCTGCACCCATTGCAGCCCCGGCGCCAAGCTGACCTCGCGCCTTGCGCCCGTTCCGGTGGTCGATCTGCCGCTTGGCGCCACCGAGGACCGCGTCGTCGGCGCGCTCGACATCGAGCGGGCGCTCGCTCATGGCGAGAAGGCCTTCGAGCCGGGCCTGCTCGCCCGCGCCCATCGCGGCTTTCTCTACATCGACGAGGTCAACCTACTCGAGGACCATCTGGTCGACCTGTTGCTCGACGTGGCGGCATCCGGCGAGAACCTCGTCGAGCGCGAGGGCCTGAGCATCCGCCATCCCGCCCGCTTCGTGCTGGTCGGCAGCGGCAACCCCGAGGAGGGCGAGCTGCGCCCGCAGCTGCTCGATCGCTTTGGGCTGTCCGTGGACGTGAAGACGCCGACCGACATCGCCATGCGCGTCGAGGCCGTGAAGCGGCGCGATGCCTTCGACCGCGATCCGGAAGCCTTCGCCGACGCCTTCGCCGCCGACGAGGAGCGCCTGCGCCGCCGGATCACCGCCGCGAAGAAACTGCTGCCGCGCGTCGAGGTCGCGGACGATGTCCGCCGCCGCGTGGCCGAGCTCTGCGTGGCGCTCGGCACCGACGGGCTCAGGGGCGAACTCACCTTGCTGCGCGCCGCCCGCTCGATGGCCGCGCTCGAGAAATCGGCCGTGGCGGCCATGGAGCACGTCAAGGCCATCGCCATGCCGGCGCTTCGGCACCGCCTGCGCCGCAACCCGCTGGACGATGTCGGCTCGAATGTCCGTGTCGAGCGCGCGCTGGCTGAGGTCCTCGGATGAGCGGCGCCGCCGCCCGGCCGGCCGGCGAGGCCGAGGCCGAACGCGCTGCATTGCGCAATATCGAGCTGTGGTCCGATGCGCTGCTGGCCGCCGATCTGCTCGGCCTCGACCCCGGCCTCGGCGGGGCCATGCTGCGCGCCGGCGCGGGGCCGGTGCGCGAAGCCTGGCTGGCCCGCTTCTGGCGTAACCTGCCGGCTGCGGCGCCCATGCTGCGCGTGCCGGGCGATGTCGGCGATGCCGAACTGCTCGGCGGCCTCGACCTTTCGGCGACGCTGGCGCGCGGGCGCAGCGTCGCCCAGCGCGGGCTGATCGCGCGCGCCCATGGCGGCGCGCTCGTCGTCGCCATGGCGGAGCGGCTTGCCCGCACGCCCGCCGCCCATCTCTGCGCCGCGCTCGATCGCGGCGAGGT
>JAIXZF010000346.1 GCA_027489835.1 Hyphomicrobiales bacterium | reverse complement strand
GCGGCGCCCTTGTCGCGGCACAGGCTCCTCAGCAGCGCGGTGATCTGGGCCTGGATCGAGACGTCGAGGGCGGTCGTGGGTTCGTCCGCGATGATGAGCGAGGGCTCGGCGCAGAGCGCGAGCGCGATCACAACGCGCTGGCGCATGCCGCCCGAGAACTGATGCGGGTAATGATCGATGCGGGTCTCGGCGGCCGGGATGCCGACCTGCCGCAGGAGATCGAGCGCGCGGGCGCGGGCATCGCCGCGCGACAGCGGCAGATGGGTCATGATCGTCTCGACGATCTGGTCGCCGACCGTCAGCAGCGGATGCAGCGACGTCAGCGGGTCCTGGAAGATGGCGCCCACCCGGCGGCCGCGCAGCCGGCGCATCGCTTCGGGCGGCAGGTCGTCGATGCGCTGCCCCGCCAGATGGATCGATCCGCCGGCGATGCGGCCCGGCGGATCGAGAAGGCCGATGACGGCCGTGCCGGTCAGCGACTTGCCGGCCCCCGATTCACCGACGACGCCGAGGATTTCCCCCGGCGCGATGTCGAACGAAACCCCGTCCAGCGCCGTCAACGGGCCCTTTCGGCCGTCGAAGACGACCTTGAGGTCGCGGACGGACAGGATCGGCGTTGGTGCGCCCATCAGCCGGCCCCGGCCCGGATGACGCGGTAGCTGGAGGAGAAGATCTCCTCGACCGGCGGATGGCCATGGGTCCGCTCGGGATAGCGCGCCATCAGCCCCTCGAACTGCGCCTGCGCGCGCCGGTTGTCCGCTGCCTCGTCGACGCCGGGAATGACGCGGTCCTGCATGACCAGCCGGCCATCGATGACGACTGTGGAGACGTCACGGCCATGACCGGCCAGAAGCAGGGTCTGCACCGGGTCGATCACCTGGCCCGTATGCGGCCTGTCGAGATCGATGACGATGAGGTCCGCCTTGGCGCCGGGCTGCAGGCGGCCAAGGTCGGGCCGGCCGATGGCGTCGGCGCCGTGGATGGTGGCGGCGTCGAAATAGTCCTCCGCCCGCACCGCCGTCACCGATCCGGCCGCGACCCGCGCCAGGATGATGCCGACCTGCATGTTCATGATCATGTCCGGCGGGCTCGTGTCCGTGCCCATGCCGATGCGGATGCCCATGTCGCGGTAGCGCGCGAAATGGTCGATGACGTTGCCATGGCGGCCCGAGACCAGAGGGCAATGCACGATCGTCGCGCCATGGTCGCGGATGATCTCGAGATCGCGGCCCGGACGCCCGACATGGCGACTGCCCGAGACGTAGGTGCCGTGCGGCAGCAGCGTCTTGCCTGTAAAGAAGCCAAGGCTCTCAAGCCATTCGGGCGGGCTCATGCCATGCTGCTTCAGCACCATGTCGTACTCGATCTTCGACTGGCAGCAGTGCTGGCGCACTGGCACGTCCAGCGCCCGCGCCGCCGCCGCCGTGCGGCGCAAGAGCTCGGGCGTGCAGGTCTCGACCCGGTCGGGGCTGAGCATGGTCCGGATCAGGCCGCCGGCCTCGCCCTCGAAGCGCTCGCAGAAGCGTATCGCGGCGTCGAGCTCGGCAAGGCCGCGCGGTTCGTCGTAATGCGCCGTGATCGTCCCGTCGGCCTCGACGACCTGGTTGCCGGTTCGGTAGGCGGGTCCGAGATAGGCGCGCAGGCCCAGGCGAGCCGCGGCCTCGGCCGCATCGGCGAACTCCTCGGGCGTCTCGCCCCATTGGCGGTAGAACAGCGAGGCGATGGGCAGTGCCGTCGTAATGCCGTTGCGGATCAGCCCTGCGAAGGCATGGGCCTTCTGGAAGGCCAGCTCTTCGCGGTCATACATCTCGCGCGGGCCGGCCTCGACATAGCTGCGCGGCCAGACGCGGCCCTTCTTCCAGGCCGGCTGGTTGTCGAAGGCGAGGATGGTGGTGTCGAGGTCCGACAGCGCGTCGAGGTCCACGAAGCCGGGCGCGATCATCGCCTGGCCGCAGTCGATGCGCCGCGCGACCTCGCCGCCGAAGCGATGGCCGACGAAAAGGATGGCGTCATTCTCGAACACCACTTCGCCATGCTCCAGCAGGACATGGCGGCCAGCCGCGTGGCCGACCACCCAGCGCGCGGTCATCAGCGTGCGGCCGGCGGGCCGATCGGGCGTGGGCAGCGTCATGGCGCGGCCATGATCGAAACGCCATCGCGCGCGACGACCTGGCCGCGCTTGATGACGCGGCGTTGCGGGAAGCGGCTGACCACGGCGTCGGCGATCGCCTCGCCCGGCACGATCAGCAGGTCAGCCCGGCAGCCGACGCCGATGCCGTAGCCCTCGATCTCCATGGCCCGCGCGCCGCCGGTGGTGACGACCTCGAAGGCGAGCTTCATCTCGTCGTCGCGGCGGCAATTGTTGCGCAGGCCGAGGAACATGGCGCGCTCCAGCATGTCGCCGTTGCCGTAGGGTCCCCAGGTGTCGCGGATGCCGTCCGAGCCGGAGCAGACGCGGATGCCGGCCGCCATCAGGCGCTTGATCGGCGGGGCAGGGCGGGCGGCGGGGCCGGTCGTCATGATGGCGATGTCGAGCGCGGCGATCGCGTCGATCAGCGGATCGACCAGGTCGCGGTCGGGCGAGCCCAGGCAGAAGGCGTGGCTGACCGTGACCTTGCCCTGCATGCCGAGCGCGCGGGTCCGCTCGATGATCAGGTCGAAGGAGAACGCGCCCATCTCGCCCGGCTCGTGCAGGTGAATGTCCAGTGCCTTGCCATAGGTCTCGCAAAGCCCGAACACCGCGTCGAGGTGGCCCTTGGGGTCGCGGTCGATGGCGCAGGGGTCGAGCCCCCCGACCACCTCGGCGCCGAGCTTCATGGCGTCGTGCATCAGCTCGAGCGTGCCGGGCCGCCGCAGAAGCCCCGATTGCGGGAAGGCGACGATCTCGACGTCGATGATGTCGCGGCATTCGTCGCGCATC
>JAIXZF010000361.1 GCA_027489835.1 Hyphomicrobiales bacterium | reverse complement strand
TCGCCCGGGCGGTCGGCTACAAGCACGGGCGCTGGCTCGACCAGATCCTGATGCAGAAGGCGCTCGGCGCCGGCAGCGGCACGCCGTCGCCTTTCGCCTGAGGCTCAGCGCACCAGCTTCAGCGGCTTGTCGAGCGCCTGGAGCACGCGCTCGAGCTCATGGCCGCGCTTGAGGATGAGCCCGCCCGTGGTGGTGACGCTGTAGGCGCCCTGCCGCCGCGCCAGCGACGGGTCCTTGACGATCCGGTAGAGCGGCATCTCGGAGCTGCGCCGGAAGATCGAGAAGACGGCCACGTCCTTCAGGAAGTCGATGGCGTAGTCGCGCCATTCGCCTTCCGCCACCTTGCGCCCGTAGAGGTTGAGGATCGCCCTGAGCTCGGCCCGGTCGAAGGACACCCTCGTCGCCGCGGACCTGAGGGCCACCACCGCGGCGCCCTGGTCCCGCTCTGCCGCATCCGCTTCGCTCACGAACCGCCTCCGTCTGTGGCCAAGGACATGATGAGCCGGCTGGCCAAGGCTGGCAAGATGATGGGAACACTGCCGGGGCCCCGCGAGGCCTCATCACGCAGGCGTCAACGCTGCCCCATTTTGGCCCGGGTTGCGCCCATCGGGGACCATGTTGGGGCTTATGATCCGAACCGTTGCCTCGACGGCCCGGCTCGCATGCGGTCTGGACACGTCAGCCCCCCAGCCCCCCAGGGCGTAAGCGGGCCGGGCCACCAACATCGAGGCCCTTGGCCGGTCAGTGGCGAAAGCCCTGGCCGGCCTTTCTTTTGCGGTCCGACTGCAAAGCCGGCGTCGGCTCAGCGCGCCTGGGCGTGGTAGGCGTGATTCGGCCTCATGTCCGTAGCGGAGGCCATGCGGTTCGACATGTTGTAGAATGAAGCCACCGCGGCGATGTCCCAGATATCGCGCTCGCCGAACCCCGCAGCCCGCAGCCCGTCCCGGTCCTCATCCTCGACGAGGTGCGGCGTCAGCGTCAGCCGCTCGGCGAAGCCCAGCATGGCGCGATGGCGGGGCCCGAGCGCGGCGGCGCGCCAGTTCATCACGAGGATGTCGCCGAGCACCGGGTCGCCCGAAAGCTGCCGGACCGCGGCGCCATGCGCGGCGAGGCAATAGAAGCAGCGGTTCGCGGCGGAAACGGTCACCGCGATCATCTCGCGCTCGAGCTTCGAGAGGCCCGACGGCGCCAGCATCAGATCGTTGTAGAAGGCGGCGAACGCCTCGAGCTTGGCGTTATCGTGCGCATAGGCGGCGAGCACGTTCGGCAAGAAACCGATCTTCTCCTCGCACTTGGCGAAGTAGGCCGCCATGGCGGGCGACAGCTCCGCGCGCGGCAGGTCGAGCGCCATGGGCCGGTCGTCCAGCCCCTGCGGCGCCGGCGCCTCGCCTGCCTTCATCCCGTCACGCGCCATCGTCTTTCTCCTCGCGGTTCGACCCGTCTTGAACCAAAGTTGCATGAGGCGGGCGCATATGTCATCCGTCGCGCCAATCGGGCCCGCGAGAGGCCAGGCAAGCATCCGGAAGGCTAGGGGAAGCGTCATGGCGAAAAAACCCTCCGGCAAGGCCGAAACGCCCATGCCAGCGATCCCGGTCGATCTTGGCGCGTTCACTTCCCTGCTGTTTGGCCGCGTCGCGGCGGAGGACATCGCCGAGCATGATTCGGGCGATCTCGCCCGCTTCGCCGCCGGCGCGCTGAGGTCGCTGTGCGCGCCCCGCGCCGCCCGTTCGACGCGGATAGCGGTGCGGGACGAGGCCCTCGACCATGCCGGCATCCGCCGGGAGATAACCATCCTCGAGGTGGTCAACGACAACATGCCCTTCCTGCTCGATTCGACGCTGGCCGAGCTGGCCGAGCAGGGCGTCGAGCCGCGCCTCGTGGCCCACCCGATCGTCGCCGTGGCGCGCGACGCGGCGGGCGCCGTCACCCGCATCGCCGGCGACGCCTCGGCCCGCGCGCCCGAGGGCACGCTGCGCGAAAGCCTGATCCACATCCATGTCGACTGGATGCCGGACCCGGCGGCGCGCGAGCGGCTGGTGGCCGGCCTCGAGCGCGTCTACGCCGACGTCCGCGTCGCGGTCGACGACTGGTCGCAGATGCGCATGCGCCTCGGCTCCGCCATGCAGGCCTACCGCAACAATCCGCCGCCCCTGCCGGAGGAGGAGCTGGCCGAGGCGATGCGCTTCCTCGACTGGATCAGCGGCGACAACTTCACCTTCCTCGGCATGCGCGAGTACCGCTACCAGGCCGGCGATTCGGCCGCGGACGAGGTGGGCGGCACCGGCCTCGGCATCCTGCGCGACCCCAAGGTGATGGTGCTCAGGCGCGGCCGCGAGCTCGTCGCCACCACGCCGGAGATCCGCGCCTTCCTCAACAAGCCCCAGGCGCTCATCATCACCAAGGCCAACGTCAAGAGCCGGGTGCATCGCCGCGTCCATCTCGACTATGTCGGCGTCAAGCTCTTCACCGCCGATGGCCGGCTCGACGGCGAATTGCGCATCGTCGGCCTGCTGACCTCCTCGGCCTACACCGGCACCGCCGCCTCGGTGCCCTATCTCAGGCTCAAGGTGGC
>JAIXZF010000388.1 GCA_027489835.1 Hyphomicrobiales bacterium | reverse complement strand
ACGAGGATCATCTCGGCGACATGGACTTCAAGGTCGCCGGCACCGAGAACGGCATCACCTCGCTGCAGATGGACATCAAGATCGCCGGCATCACCGAGGAGATCATGAAGGTCGCCCTCTCCCAGGCCAAGGATGGGCGCCTGCACATCCTCGGCGAGATGGCGAACGCGCTCACCTCGGCGCGCTCCGAGCTCGGCCAGTTCGCGCCGCGCATCGAGACGATGAAGATCCCGGTCGACAAGATCCGCGAAGTCATCGGCTCCGGCGGCAAGGTGATCCGCGAGATCGTCGAGAAGACCGGCGCCAAGATCAACATCGAGGATGACGGCACCGTCAAGATCGCCTCGCCCGACGGCAAGTCGATCGAGGCCGCCCAGAAGTGGATCAAGTCGATCGTCTCGGAGCCCGAGGTCGGCGTGATCTACGAAGGCACCGTGGTGAAGACCATGGAGTTCGGCGCGTTCGTCAACTTCTTCGGCGCCAAGGACGGTCTGATCCACATCTCGGAGCTCGCTCCGCAGCGCGTGGCCAAGGTCAACGACGTGGTCAAGGAAGGCGACAAGGTCAAGGTCAAGCTCCTGGGCTTCGACGAGCGCGGCAAGATCCGCCTCTCGATGAAGGTCGTCGACCAGCAGACCGGCGAGGACATCACCGAGAAGCTGCGCGCGCAGCGCGAGGCCGAGCGCGCCGAGCGCGGCGAAGGCCCCGAGGAGGAGCGCGAGGAGCGCACCGAGCGTCCCCGCCGCGAAGGCGGCGACCGCGGTGGCCGCGACCGCCGTCCGCGCCGCGACTGACGCCATCCCGCCTTTCGGCGCGAACACGACATGGCCGGGCCTCACGCCCGGCCATTCTCTTTTGGCCTCCGCTCTGGTTCAGTGCCGCCATGATCAAGCTGCGCCCTGACACGCTGGCGATGACCGCGACCCTCGCCATGCTCACGGCGCTCGGCCCGCTCGCCACCGATTTCTACCTGCCCTCCGTGCCCGACATCGCGGTGGTGTTCCGGGCCGGCACGGCCGGCGCCCAGGCCACGCTGTCCGCCTTCCTGTTCGGCTTCGCGGCGGGGCAGATCGTCTACGGCCCGCTCTCGGACAGGCTGGGCCGCAAGCCCGTGCTGCTGTTCGGGCTCGCCCTCTTCGCCGTGGCGACGGTCGTCTGCGCCTTCGCGGTCAACATCGAGATGCTGGTCGCCGGCCGCTTCGTCCAGGCGCTGGGCGCCTCGGGGCCCATCGTGCTCGGCCGCGCCATGGTGCGCGACCTCTACGAGGGACCGCGCGCCGGGCGGGAACTCGCCCGCATGGGCATGATCATGGGCGTCGTGCCGGCCATCGCGCCCGTGCTCGGCGGGGTGCTGCACGACGCGTTCGGCTGGCGCTCCACCTTCATCGCCTCGCTGTTCTTCGCCACCTGCCTCGCCGTCTGGATCGTGGCCGCGCTGCCGGAGACGCTGCGGCGGCGCCTCGACGAGCCCCTGTCGATCCTGAAGGGCTACGGGCTCCTGCTGCGCAACCGGCCCTACCGGGTCTATGTCGGGCTCGTCGGCCTCGCCTATGGCGGGTTGTTCGCCTTCATCTCGGGCTCGTCCTTCGTGCTGATGGGGGTCTATCGGCTTACGCCGATCCAGTTCGGCCTGTCCTTCGCGCTCGGCGTGCTGGGGTTCATCGCGGGCACCATCGTGGCCCAGAGGCTGGTCGGCCGGCTCGGGCTGGACGGCGTGATCAGGCTCGGCGTGCTGTGCCTCGCCGGCGGCGGCGCGCTGATGACGGCGCTGGCGCTGATCGGCACCGGCTCATCCCTCGAAATCTCCGGCCCGATGGCGCTCTATGCGGCCGGCGTCGGGCTGACCATGCCGCAGGGCCAGGCCGCGGCGATGATGCCGTTCCCCGAACGCGCGGGCTCCGCCTCCTCGCTGCTGGGTCTGTGCCAGATGACCTTCGCGGCCTTCGTCGGCCTGCTCGTCGGCCGGCTGCTCGCAGGAGGGGCGGCGCTGCCGCTGCCCATCGTCATCACGGCCATAGGGCTCGCGGCGATGGCGCTGTTCTTCACCACAAGGCGATTGCGGGCAGCGGGCTGAGCCGCGAGGTTCAGCCGCCGAACAGGCGCTCCAGCAGGCCCTTCTCCTGCGGCCTGATCCAGCTCCGGTCATTGTCGGTCGTCGTGACCGGCGCGGGCGGCGCCATGCGCCCGCCGGGCTGGCCTGCGCTGGCCATCGGCGTGCCGAGGCCGGAGGCGTCCGGACCCGAGCGCCACAGCCCGCCCGGCAGCGGCTGGGGCTGCGCGCCCTGCAGCGCCGCGCGCATGAAGCGGCCCCAGATCTCGGAAGGAAGCCCGCCGCCGGAGACGCGCTTCATCGGGCTGTTGTCATCGTTGCCGAGCCAGACCGAGGCGACGAGCCGGCCGGTGTAGCCGACGAACCAGGCATCGCGGAAATCCTGCGTCGTGCCGGTCTTTCCGGCGGCTTCCCAGCCGGGCACGTCGGCCTTCCGACCCGTCCCGGTCAGCAGCGTTTCGCGCATCATGCCGTTCATCATGGCGAGGTTGGCGCGGTCGATCACCGGGCCGATGCCCGAGCCCTGGCGCTTGTAGAGCACCTTGCCGTTGGCGGCGCGGACCTCGCGGATGACGTAGGGCGTGACGCCCTGCCCGCCATTGGCGAAGGCGGCGTAGGCGGCGGTCATCTCAAGCGGCGTGACCTCGGAGGTGCCGAGCGCCAGCGAGCCATTGGGCTGGAGGGGAGAGGCGACGCCGAGGCGCTGGGCGACGCGCACCACCGAGCGGGGGCCGACCTCCTGGCCGAGCTTGACCGCCACGGTGTTGAGCGAGAGCGACAGCGCGGTCTGGAGCGTCACGGGGCCGCGATAGTCGCGCGAATAGTTCTCGGGCGACCAGCCCTTGATGGTCACGGGCGAATCGTCCCGGATGGTATCAGGCGTCAGCCCGGCCTCGAGCGCGGCCAGATAGACGAAGGGCTTGAAGGACGAGCCGGGCTGGCGGCGCGCGGAGGTGGCGCGGTTGAACTGGCTGCGGGCATAGCTGCGGCCGCCGACGAGGGCCTGGATGGCGCCGTCCGGGCTCATCGCCACCATGGCCCCCTGCGAGACGCCCTGCTTCACGCCCTCGCGCCCCAGGGCCTCGGTCAGCGCCGCCTCGGCCGCCGCCTGGATGCGCGGATCGATCGAGGTCAGCACCGTGACGTCGCCTTCCACCGCGCCGATGAAGTCGTCGAGCACGTCCATCACATGGTCGGCCGAATAGGCGATGGTGTTGGCGCCGTCGCGCTCCACAGCCTCGGCGGGCTGCACCAGGGCGCTCTTGGCCGAGGCGTCGGTGATGAAGCCCTGCTCGACCATCGCCGCGATCACCATCTGGGCGCGGCGCTCGGCGGCCTCCGGATTGCGGTTGGGCGCGAGGCGCGAAGGCGCCTGCACGAGCCCCGCCAGCATCGCCGCCTCGGCGACGTTCACGGCGCGGGCTGACTTGCCGAAATAGCGCTGCGCCGCCGCCTCCACACCATAGGCGCCCGAGCCGAAATAGACGCGGTTGAGGTAGAGTTCGAGGATCTGGTCCTTGGTGTAGGCATTCTCGAGCCAGACCGCGAGAATGGCTTCCTGCATCTTGCGCGACAGGGTGCGGTCCTGCGTGAGGAACAGGTTCTTGGCGAGTTGCTGGGTCAGCGTCGAGCCGCCCTGGCTGACGCCCCGCGTCGTCAGGTTGCGCACGCTTGCGCGGGCGATGCCGATGGGGTCGAGCCCCCAATGGCTGTAGAAACGCCGGTCCTCGATCGCGACGAAGGCGCGGGGCAGGTAGGGCGGCAACTCCTTGATGCCGACATTGCGGCCGCCCGTCTCGCCCCTGTTGGCGATCAGCGCGCCATCGGCCGAGAGGATGGCGATGTTGGGCGGGCGCTTCGGCACGGTGAGCTGGTCGATCGGCGGCAGCTGCGCGGCGTGGTACGCGATCAGCCCGCCGAGGCCCATGACGAGCCAGAGTCCGGCGACCACGCTCCAGTAGACCATGCGCCCGAGGAACGATCCGCGCCGCTTGCGGCTCCGTCCGGGCTTGCCGCGGCGCGGCGGCTCGTCGCCGGGATCGCCCTTGCGCGCGCGGGTCCGCTCGGCCTGCCGCGGTTCGGGCGGACGCCCCTGGCGGCGGGGCGGGGCAGCGCGATCCTCTTCGGACAGGCGCAGATCGCCGCGCGCCGGGCCACGCGCAGAGCGGCCATCGCCGAAATTGGGTTCGCGTCGGGTTCCGTCGCGGTCAGCCATGCCGGCGCGCCTCGTCGATTCAGCGCGACCGCAGCCAGATCTGGCCGGCCGGCCGCGCGTGTTCAGAGGCAGTGAAACATGGCGCTTTTAAGGGGGGGTTAAGCTTCGCAGCCCCTCGGGACGCGCCCCGTGCGGCTCAGCCGGCCGCGCTCGCGCTGATCCACTTGGACAGGTCGCTCTTCGGCTTGGCGCCGGCCATCTGGCCGACCAGCTTGCCGCCCTTGAACACCATGAGTGTGGGGATCGAGCGGATACCGTACTTCGCCGAGACCGCGGGGTTCTCGTCGACGTTGAGCTTCACGACCTTGACCTTGCCGGCCATCTCGGTGGCGATCTCGTCGAGCGCGGGGGCAATCATGCGGCAGGGCCCGCACCATTCGGCCCAGAAATCCACGACGACGGGTTCCTGGGACTTCAGGACGTCGGCCTCGAAGGAGGCGTCGGTGACCTTGCTGGCGGCGCTCATGGCAATCTCGCTATCCGTTGTGGCCGCTGGAGGATCGGCGGCCAGACTGACCGCAAGCTAGGAATGCGGGCCTGCCCGGTCAAGCTTCGCAGCCACGCGCGTCACGCCACTGTGAAACGACGCATGGACATGGCCGCTCGCCGGCCCGCGGCCTCACCCGCCGAGGATGGCGGCCAGCGCCGCGTCGAGCCGGGCCGCCGATGGCTCCAGGACGACGGGCCCGGCCGTGTAGACCGCCAGCGCGCGCACCGGCCTGCCGGGATAGAGATTGGACAGCAGGGCCCGGTAGGCGGCGAGCTGGGCCAGCGTGTCGGCGGGGATGGCCCCTTCATGGGCGGGCGGGCGGCTCGCGGTCTTGAAGTCGGCGAACAGGATCAGGTCCTCGCCGATCATCAGCCGGTCGATCCGGCCCGACACGCCGCGCTCGCGGCCCGGCAGGCCGATCCGCCCTCCGACCTCGACCTCGGCGACGCTGCCCGGGCCGAACAGCGGGGCCAGGTCGGGCGCCGCCATGACCGCCAGAGTCTGCGCGACGAGCCCCGCACGCGCGGCCTCGTCCATCGCCGGCAGGAACCGGGCCGCGCCGCGCATCGCGAGCGCCGTGCGGACATCTGGCTCGGCGGCGGGAAGCCATTGCAGCAGCAGGTGCACGAAGCGGCCGCGATCCGCCGCCGCAGCAAGGGCAGCCTCGTCGCCCGGCCGGTCGGGCCGGCCCGAGGCCGCCAGCGCGCTCGCGGGCGTGAGCGGCGGCCGCACCGAGGTCTCGGCCGTCAGCGGCGCCTGGACCCATTCGGGCATGGGCTCCGGCTGCGGGGAGACGGGGGCCCCGGCCTGGCCCGGCGCATCGGCGCGGAGTGCCGCGGGGCGGTCCGGCGTGATCTTGAAGCGGCGGCGGCCGATGCCTTCGACGGCCGGCTCGATGTCGCGCAGGCCGGCTTCCGAAGCCTGAAGCCCGCTCTCGATCAGGCCATACCACGAGGCGGCCAGCGTCTTCTCGCTCGCCGGCCTGACGCCGCAGACGATCAGCCGGTCGGCGGCGCGCGTCATCGCGACGTAGAGCAGGCGGTGGTGCTCCTCCGCCGCCTTGCCGCGCCCCTCGTCGCGGGCCTTGGCGAGGGCGCTGCAATCCGTCGCCGCCGGGCCTGCCCAGACCGCGACGCTCCGGCCGCCCAGCTGGGACGGCAGCGGCAGGTCCATCAATGGGGGATCGCCGCGTCCCCCCGGCGGGGGGCCGATGTCGGCGATGATGACCGTGCGGGCCTCCAGCCCCTTCGCGCCATGCACGGTCATGACCCGCACCTCGCCGCTGGCGGTGCCGAGGTCGCGCTTGACGTCGTCGGAGCTGGCCTCCACCGCGCTCAGGAAGCAGGTCAGCGAGGGGCCCTCGCGCTGTTCATGGGCAAGGGCCTGCAGCAGGAAGACGTCGATCGCGTCCGAGGCCTCGGCGCCGAGCCTGGCGAGCATGGCCTTTCGGCCGCCCATCACCGACAGGACCGTCGTGTAGAAGGCGAACGGCCCGAGCGCCGTCGCCATGGCCTCGATGCGGCTCCAGCGCTCCTCGGCCTGCCGGTCGACTGGATGGCCGGAAGCGGCCAGCGCCTGCCGCAGCGAGCCTTCGCGCCCCGCCGCGATGCGCAGAAGATCGTCGTCGCCGAGGCCGAAGATCGGCGACTTCAGCACCACCGCCAGCGTCAGGTCGTCGGCCGGCAGCAGCGCCGCGCGGCCGAGCGCGATCAGGTCCTCGACCGCGATGTGGCTGGACAGCCGGATCCGGTCCACGCCAGCGACCGGCACGCCGACGCTCTTCAGCGCCTTGACGATGGCCGCGAAGGCGGCCTTGCGGCGCGGCAGCAGGATCAGGACCTCGCCCGGATCGAAGGGCTGGCCGAGATCGTCCTGCCCGGCGCGCATCCAGCCCCTGAGCGTCCGGGCGATGGCGTCGGCCAGGCGCTGCACCGGGGCCTGGCGTTCGGGCGCGTCGAGCGGGCGCTTCCAGACGACCTCTTCGTCGCCAGGGTCCGGCTCGATCAGATCCCAAAGGTCGACGGCCCCGCTCGCCCCGGCGCGCACCGTGGCGTGGACCGTGCCGACCTCGTCAGAGGCGGAGGAGAGGCCCTTGAAGGCCTGCGGCTGGGCGAAGACGGCGTCGACCGCGGCGATGACGTCAGGCGTCGAGCGGAACGAGACCTGCAGGCGCACGTCGCGGAAGCTATCGCCATCGGACGGGAAGCGCCGCTGCAGCGCCGCGCGCTGCTGGCCGAACTCGGCCGGGGCCGCCCCCTGGAAGCCGAAGATCGACTGCTTCTCGTCGCCGACGGCGAAGATGGTGCGCGGCAGCTTCGGACTGCGCGCGCCCTTTCCAGCGAGGAATTCCGAGGTGAGCGCGTTCAGGATTGCCCACTGGTCGGCGCTGGTGTCCTGAGCCTCGTCGACGAGCAGGTGATCGAGGCCGGCGTCGAGCTTGTAGAGCAGCCAGCCCGCATCGACGCTCTCGAACAGGGCACGGGCATGGGCGATGAGGTCGTCATAGTCCAGCGCCGCCATGCGCCGCTTGGTGCGGGCGTAATCGTCGAGGATGAGCCGGGCCAGCGCGAAGAGCGCGGCGCTGCGTTCGTAGATGGCCAGCGCGTTCAGGGTCTCCAGCAGATCGAGGAGGATGTCGAGCGCGGCCTCGCAGGCCGGGAGCAGCCAGGGTTCCCTGGCCTGCACGCCCTTGGAGACAGGGTTCGCGCGCGGCGTGCCCTTCTCCGTCAGCAGCACCGAGCGCCAGACCGCGAGGCGCGCCTCCGCCGGACCGCTGCGAAGGGCCTCGGCATGAGGCTCCCATCTGCGGCGCTCGGGTTCGGTGCCATGCGCCATGACGGCGGCTTGCGCGCGGGCGATGTCCAGCACGCGGCCGAGCCGTCCGAGCCCCGCCTCGACGATCCTGTCAGCAGAGGCGCTCGGCTCGACGCCGAGCGCGGCGGCGAGGTCGGCCTCGATGTCCTCGCGGCTGCGGATGACGCCGCCCGCCATCAGGAAGTCGGACGCTTCGAGCGCCTTGTCGATCAGGTCGCGGAAGCGCTGGTCGTCGACCTCGCGTGCAATGCGGTCGAGCGAGCGCTTGAGCGCGGGCCCGTCCTCGCTGGCCCGGTTCAGCGCGCGGCCGACCGCCGCCTCGATCGCGGCGATGCGGTCGGTCTCGCTGATGACCTCGAAATAGGCAGGGATGCCCGCCTCGAAGGGCGCGCTCTGGAGGACGCGGGTGCAGAAGGCGTGGATCGTCTGGATCTGCAGGCCCCCCGGCGTCTCGAGCGCCTCGGCGAAGAGGGTGCGCGCCCGGGCGCGCTCGGCCGATGCGGGGGCGCGGTCGAGCACGGGCGCGAGCCTGGCGTCGAGCTCGGCCTCCGGCGCGCGGGCCCATTCGGACAGGGTCTCGAACAGGCGGTTCTGCATGTTGGCCGCGGCGGCGGTGGTGTAGGTCAGGCACAGGATGCGGCACGGATCGACATCGGCCAGCATCAGCCTGAGCACCCGGCGCACCAGCACCGTGGTCTTGCCCGATCCCGCATTGGCGGTGACCCAGGCGCTGGCGGCGGGATCGGAGGCGCGCGATTGCTGGCGCGCGGTCTCGGCCGGGACGGCGACATGGACGGGGACGTTCATGCCTCGTCGCTCCCCGCATCGGGGCCCGCCGACCATTCCTTGACGCGGGCGAGGTGGTCGTAATCGGTTTCGTAACGCATGAACTGCGGCGCGAAGCGCGAAACGTAGGCCCGCGCGCCGCTGTGGAACTCGCCGACGACCGACTGGAAGGCGGCGAGGTGCTCCGCCGCCGTCTCGGCCAGGCTGTCGAGCTCGAAGCCCTTGGTTTCGGCGACGCCGTCCTGCCCGGGCCTGAGCGCGACATAGGCCACCTCCGCCACGGGGGCGGGGCCGAAGCGGGCTCCGGCGCCCTCAGCCATGCCGACCGGGCGGAAGGCGGCGAGCGGCGCCATGGCCGCCTCGAGCAGGAGCTGGGGGGCGAGGCCGGCCTTGACCTGCTTGGTCGAAGGCGGCGTTCCGGTCTTGAAGTCGAGGATGGCGAGGCGACCGTCGAGGCGCTGCTCGACGCGGTCGGCGCGGGCGCTCAGCAGCACCTCCCCGCCGAACGGCAGCGGGAACGCCTGCTCGATGCGCAGCTCGGCGCCGACGCTGCCGACGCCAAGCCTGCGGCCCTGCTCCCAGCGCGCGATGGCCGGGGCCATCTCGAGGAAGCGGGGCCACCAGAACGCGGCGACGTCCGGCTCCCCCGCGAGGCGCGCGAAGACCTGCCGGCCGATGGCGACCAGCTCGGCATGCGGATCGGGCGGCAGGGCCGCCGGCCAGCGGCGCGCGAAGGCTTCGACCACCTCGTGCAGCAGGCTGCCCCTGTCGGCCGCGCCGAGCGCGACCTGCATGGGCTCCAGCGCCTGCAGGCCGAGGATCCGGCGCGCGAAGATCTCGTAAGGGTCGCGGTAGAGCACCTCGACCTCGGTGACGCTGAAGCGGCGCGGCTGCAGCGCGGCCGGAGGCTTCGGCGCCGGGCGGCGGGCGGGCGAGACGAAGTCGGGACGGTCGATGGCGGCCGCGATCCGCACCAGCCCCGCCCCTTCGGCCAGCGCGCCGGCCCAGACCGCGGGGTCGACGACAGTCCTGAGGCGCTGCCAGAAGCGCGACGGCAGGGCCTGGACGCCGCCGGTCTTGACCGCGCGGCTGATGAGGGCGCGGGGCGCGCAGAAGGCCTGGATGAAGTCATGCGCGGCCTGCCCGATGCGGCGCTCGGGCGAGGACAGGCCGAGTTCCGCGCGCATGACGCGGTTGAGGAAGGGATCGGTGCGGGTGGAGGGCGGCCAGGCGCCTTCGTTCAGCCCGCCAAGGATCATCAGGTCGGCGCTGACGAGGCGCGCCTCGAGCAGGCCGAGCAGCATCACGCGCGGATGGTCCTTGCGGCGCGCCCGGACGACGCGCTGGCCAAGCACGGTGCGGCAGATGCGGGCGAGGTCGTCGGCGCGGCCCAGCGCGCCGTCGCTCGCGGCCTCGAGCTCGTCCAGCATGCGGCCGAGCTCCTGGCCGTCCTCGCCGGAGAAGATCGCGCTTTCCCCTTCCTCGTCGCGGCTCAGCTCCAGCAGCGCCTGACGCAGCTGCGCGATGGCGGGCGCCAGCGCAAAACCCTCCTCGCCCCCGGCCAACGCCAGCAGCGGCGCGAGCGCCGAGGCGAGGCCGCTCGCGACCTCGTGGGCCGCAGCCTGATCGTCCGGGCCCAGCCGCCGCCGCGGCCCGGGGGCGCGCCAGTCGGCGATGCGCTCGGGCAGGGCGCGCACCGCCTGCGCCAGCTCGTCCAGTCCGCGATAGGCGCGCGCGCCCCGCAGCACGCCGATCTCGAGCGCCTGCCGCCCCTGCGCCATGCGGGCGGCGCCGAGGCCCGCCGTCAGGCGTGGATGATGGGCGAGGTCGATCAGCGTCTCGGGGCCGGCGCCGTCGAGCATCGCCTCGAGGAGCAGGATCAGGGCGAAGCCTGCCGTGGTGCGGCCGAGCGCCTGGCCGGCGCTGTCGTCGACCTCGATGCCCCAGCGGCCGAGCTCCAGCGCCACGCGCTCGGCAAGGCCGCGATCGGGCGTCACCAGCGCGACGAGGCTTTCGGGGCGCATCAGCTCCTGCTTGATGGCCAGCGCCAGCGCCAGCGCCTCGCCCCGCTCGTCGGGCGCCTCGACGACGCGCAGGCCCTGGAAGGCGGCGGCCATGTCGGCGGCCGGCAGGACCTCCGCGAGGCGCGCCCATTCATGCGTCGTGCCGGCGGGCCGCAGCGCCTCATGGACGAGGCGGCGGCGCAGGGCGCGGGGCGCGCGCGGGTCCATGCCGCCAAGCTCGCGCACATCCTCGCGGGCCGCGCCCATGCGCTCGAGCAGCCGCGCGAGAAGCGCCTGGGGGTGGGAGGCGCTGCGGTCCGGCGCTTCGGGACGCGCCCTCGTCAGCGCGGTCCAGGTCGCATCCGGGCTGTGCAGGTCAAGGTCGGGCAGCACCACCGCCCCGCGCGGCATCCGCGCGACCGCGCCGATGAGCCGTCCCGTGGCGGAAATGGAGCCCGTCGAGCCCGCGACGATGACCGGGCCCGGCGCGTCGCCGCGCGCGAGCCGCTCGGCCTGCCGGTCGATCAGCCGGTTGCGCCACAACACGAGGTCCGTCTCGCCGCGGTCGGCGAGATTCTTCGGCCAGGCTTCGCTCAGGATGGCGAGGAAGCGGGCCGTCATCTGCCACAGCTCGTCGAAGCGCGTGGCGTCGAGGGTCCTGATCCTGTCGAAGGAGACGTCCTCGGCCTGCATCGCATCGAGGATGGCGCTCAGATCCTCGGCCAGCGCGAAGGCGCTGCCCAGGGTGGAGGCGGCGAGGGAGCCGCCGGCGGCGTCCTCGGCCGCGAGCCTCGCATCGCGCGCCCGGCTGGCCGCCATGATCTGGCGCGCCAGCAGCACCTGCCGCGCCAGGGGATCGATCGGCCAGGCGGCGCGCAGCAGCTCGGGCTCGGCGCCCGACTCCGTCAACATGTCATGCGCCTCGGCCTCCGCCGGGTCGCCGAGCGGGACCAGCCGCGGCAGGATCAGCGCGCTCCGCCCGCTCATGCGGACCAGCACCGTGGACAGGGCGCGGGCGGCGCGGCGCGTGGGCAGGTAGATCGTCGCGCTCGCGAGCGCCGCGGGGTCGTCGCGGCCCATGCCGAGGTCGAGCCGGTCACTCAGGACCGCGTCGGCCAGCGTCTCGAGGAAGGGCAGCCCCGCAGGCAGCGAATGGAGGTTCGGCCGCGGCCGGCGGGCACTCACGCGGCGGTCCCGCCCGGCGCCCGGCCGAAGGCCGCGAAGCGCGCCTCGGCCTCGGGGATGGCCTCCGGCGTGCCGACATGCAGCCACTCGCCATCGAGCACATGGCCGAAAAGCCGGCCCCGCACGATGGCCTGGTCGAAGAGGCGGTTGAGCGACCAGCGCCCGGCCGGCGCGTCCGCCAGAAGCTCGGGCTTGAGGATGGCGACGCCGGCATAGATGTGCGGCACGCGCTCCCCGGCCGCGCGGCGGGTCAGCCGGCCATCGGGCGCGAGGTGGAAATCGCCCGCGCCGTCATACCCCATGGACCTGTCCGCACGGGCGAGCAGCAGCAGCATGTCCATCCGGGCCGGATCGAACGCGTCGGCGAGGGCGGCGAGGTTGGAGGCCCCGCGCTCGACCCAGAGCGAATCGGAGTTGAGGTGGAAGAAGGGCTCCGCGCCCAGATGCGGCAGCGCCTTGGCGACGCCGCCGCCCGTCTCCAGCAGTTCCGCGCGCTCGTCGGAGATCGTGATGCGCGGCCGGGTCCGGGTAGCGAGATGCGCCTCGATCTGGTCCGCGAGGTGGTGGACGTTGACCACAGCATGGGTGACGCCGACGGCGGCGAGGCGGTCGAGGGCGTGATCGAGCATCGGCTTGCCGCCGATCGAGACCAGAGGCTTCGGGATCCGGTCCGTGATCGGGCGCATGCGCTGGCCAAGCCCCGCCGCCAGCACCATGGCATGGCTGGGCCTTGCGCGCGCGACCGCGCCGACGTTCGGGATGGTCTGGCTCATGATGAGAACATAACAAGAATTGGACAGCCGTCCAGAGCGCGGCGGGAGACGGGCGGGTTCAGTCCGCGGCGAAGAGGCGCGGCAGGTGCGTCTCCCACCAGCGCCTGAGACCCTCGAGCGCGGGATGCTGCAGGTCGCGCCTGAGATAGGTCTCGATTCGCGGCAGATGGCGCAGATAGCCGGGCTTGCCGTCGCGCTTGTCGAGGCGCGCGAAGATGCCGAGAATCTTGGTGGCGCGCTGGGCCCCGAGGATGGCGTAGGCGGCGGCGAAGCCTGCGAGGTCGAAGCCGGCATCCTGCGCGCGGCGGGCGGCGGCGTAGCGCGCGATCAGCCTGAGCTCCAGCGCCGGATCGACGTCGACCCGCGCATCCTGGCCGAGCGAGACGAGGTCATAGGCCGGATGGCCCATCACCGCATCCTGGAAGTCGATCAGCCCGACCCGGGCAATGCCCTCGCGCTTCGGCAGCCAGATCAGGTTTGGCGAGTGATAGTCGCGCAGCACCCAGGTGCGCGGCCCGGCGACGAGGCTGTCGAACAGGGGCGCCCAGGCCCGTGCGAACTCGGCGCGCGCCACAGCCGGCAGGGTCACACCGGCGATGTGGGGGGCATACCAGTCGAGCAGCAGGTCGACCTCGATCGACAGCGCCTCCAGATCGTAATCGGGCAGCACATGCTCGCGGCCCTCGGCCACCGGCAGGATGGTCGGCAGCGCCTTGGCGTGGATCGCGGCGAGGACGTCGACGGCGGCCTCGTAGCGCTCCGGAATGGGCGCGCCATCGGCCAGGACGCCCTCGCCGCCAAGATCCTCGATCAGCAGCAGGCCGTTGACGAGGTCGCTGGCGATGATCGCGGGCGCCGACAGGTCCAGCGCGCGCAGACCCTTGTCCATGGCGACGAAGGCGTCGACGCGCTCGGCCAGTCGGGCGACGGCGCTGTAGGGCTTGCCGGCGCGCACGGCCGGCCCGTCCGGGCGCGGCGGCGAGATCATCAGGACAGCGGTTTCGCCATCGGCGCGGCGCAGGCGCTCATAGGCGCGGCTCGAGGCGTCGCCCTGCATGTGGAGGCGTTCGGCGCCGCCCCAGCCCGCGGCGTCGATGAGCTTGCGCGCGCCAAGGGTCAGGCCCAGCCGCTCGGCCCAGGACGGCCCGGGGATCAGCGTCACGCGGCGAAACGCGTCGCCCTCGGCGGCGTCGATCTCGATGACGATGTCGAGCCGCGCGGCCGGATCGAAGGCCTCGCCGGCGCGGTCGGGCCATTCGACGAGGGACACCGCGTCCTCCATCGCCTCGATCAGGCCGAGTTCGGCGAGCTCGCCGGGGCCGCGCAGCCGGTAGAGGTCGGCATGCAGGACGGCGCCGCGGGGCGTGTCGTAGGCCTGCATCAGGGTGAAGGTCGGGCTGGGCGCCTCCAGCGTCTCGTCGGCGGCCAGGCGACGGATCAGCGCGCGCGCGAAGGTGCTCTTGCCGGCGCCCAGATCGCCCGAAAGCGCCAGCACGTCGCCGGGCCTGACGATGCCGGCGATGTCGTCGGCGAGCCGACGCGTTTCGGCTTCCGAGGCGAGGCCGAGCTCCCAGGACCGGCCGCCGCCGGCGTCGCTCCTCATCGCCGCCACGCGCCGCGGCTCCCCGTCACGCCGCGGCTCCTCATTCGGCCGCGTCCGGCACCGCGTCGCGGCTGGCCGGCACGCGGCAGGTCACGGCGGTGCCCTCGCCGGGACGGGACTGGATCTCGACGGTGCCCCCGTGCAGCGAGATGAAGGAGCGCACGATGGCGAGGCCCAGGCCGATGCCGCGATGGCGCGAGCCGGCCGTGTGTGTCTCGAAGCGGTCGAAGACGCGGCCCTGCAGATCCGCCGGTATGCCGCGGCCCTGGTCGACCACGCGGAAGACCATCTGGTCGCCCTCGCGCAGGGCGTGGACCTCGACGAGCTGACCCTGGCTGGAGAAGCCGATGGCGTTCGACATCAGGTTGTAGAGCGCCTGGCGAAGGCGCTTGGCGTCGCAGACGAAGGAGCCGGCGTCCGGCGCGATCGTCTGGCGCAGGGTGATGCCGGTCTCGGCCAGCCTTTCCTCGAGGCCGCGCGCGGCGCTCGCCACGAGCGCGGCGACATCGGTGGTCTCGAGCTCGAGCTGCAGCTCGTCATTGTCGATCGAGGCGAGGTCGAGAATGTCGTTGATGATCGTCAGCAAGGTGCCCGAGGAGCGCAGGATGAGCTGGGCGTAATCGCGCTGGCGCGGGTTGAGCGGGCCGGCGATCTCCTCTCCGATGAGCTGGGCGAAGCCGATGATCGTGGTCAGCGGCGAGCGCAGCGCATAGGACACGTGGTGCACGAAATCGTCGCGCAGCCGCGCCGCCTTCTCCAGCGCCTCGTTGCGCTCGGTCAGCGCGCGCTCGACGTTCACGTTGTCGGTAACGTCGGCGAAGGTCAGCAGCGTGGCGCCGTCCGGCAGCGGGGCCAGCGCGCAGTCGACCACGGAGCCGTCCTGCCTGAGCATCCGGGAGGCATGGTCCTCGCGCCGGTCCCGGACACCGACGATGGCGCCGCGCAGGGTGCTCCAGGCCTCCTCTGCCGGGCAGAGCAGCCGGCAGAGGGTGACGACCTCGTCGACATGCGGCATGCCCTCGAGGAAACCCGGCGAGAGCTTCCACATCGTGGCGAAGGCGGGATTGGACAGCCGTAGCCGGCCATCCGAGCCGAACACCGCGACGCCCTCGCGCAGGCCGTCCAGCGTTTCGCGCTGCATGCGCGACATGGCGTTGACCTTGGATTCGAGCGAGAAACGCTCGGTCGCGTCGTCGAAGAGATGGATGACGCCGCCCTGCGGATTGGGGCTCGTGGTGACCTGGACGGCCCGCCCGCCCGGCAGGTACCACCAGTCCTCGGTCGTCTCGATGGCGTGGTAGGCCTTGAGACGCTGCGCCTTCCAGTCCTTGTAGGCGCCCGCCTCGGGCAGGCGCCGCTCGGTCCGCAGCCGGTCGAGGATTTCGCCATCGGTGGGCCGCGTGTCGAGATAGGCGGGATCGAGCGACCAGAGCTTCTCGTAGGCGAGGTTGCGGTAGGCGAGCCGCTGGCGGGCGTCGAAGGCGGCGACCGCGGTCGGCAGCCGGTCGAGCATGCGGACATGCGCCTCCATCTGGCGGACGAGGTCCGCGCGGGCGGCCTCCAGCTCGCTGACATCAACCGCATGGCCGACATAGCCGCCGGGGGTGGGCTTTTCCTCGACGGCAAGGATCAGCCGGTCGCCGCCGACCACGGCCGGGGCGCGGACGGAGACGCTCTCGCCCCTCGCGCGCGCTTCGGCGGCCTTGGCGCGGGCCTCGCGGTCTAGCAGCTCGGCCCCCGAGGCCACCGCCGCCTCGGCGGAAGGCGCCTCGACGGCGCGGGCATAGGCGGCATTGACCCAGACCAGCTCGCCCTGCGGCCCGCGCAGCCAGGAGGGGCTGGCGCTCGCATCCATCAGCGCGGCGAGGCGCTGGTGGATGCCGCGCACGCGGGCGAGGTCCTGCTCGGCGGCGAGAAGCGCGCGGCGCGTCTCCGAGACGTCGCGCAGATGCAGCACGGCGCGACCCGCGACGGCGCGGCCTCGCGCCTCGACGAAGCCGCCGTCGCGTCCGTTCAGGCCCATGTCGAAGGGCTCGCCCCGCGACTTGAGCAGATCGACGGCCTCGCCCAGCGCCTTGACCTGGAGCGCAGCCACCCAGCTCCCGAAGGCGAGCGGGGAGACGCGCGCGCCGTTGACGAGGAGGAAGTCGCCCGCGCCGCTGATCTGCGCCTTGGCCGAAGGGGAATCCCAGCTGACGACGACCTGGTCCTCGGTCGAGCCGAAGACCTCGGCCTGCTCGGCCCGGGCGATGGCGCTGTTGAGGTCGGCGCCGAGGCCGGCCTCGCGCTGCGCCCAGCGCGCCCGCTCGCGGACATAGAGGATGGCGGTCGTGGCCGAGAAGACGGCGAGGCCCACCACCATGGACATGCCGAAGGCGCTGAAGGCGTCGGGCGCGAAGGGGCGGAGCTGTTCCAGCGTCGAGGCCCCGGCTTCCGAGGGCCAGCCGAGCCAGGCCGAGCCGGCGAGAAGAGCCCCCGAAGCGACGCCGCCCAGCGAAGCGCGGCCGCTGCGCGCGCCGTACCCCGCCGTCCCATCCTGCCTCGCGCCCGTCATCTCACCCGCTGCCGTTGCTCACGGACGCCGTTCGGCCATGGCTGCGCGCGGCAGACCACGCCGCCCGCGCGCCTCGACCTCACGCACGCCCTTTTCGAATAAACCTGATGCGCTGGTCCGGGTCCGCCCCCCAGAAGGCGACGCTCACGCACGCGGAGACCCGAATCACGACACCACACTAACCAGCCTTCGATTCCGCCGGGAAGTGGTTAAAGCGCGGTAAAAACGCGGAAGCCGCCGCCTCTTTCGAGGCGACGGCTCCAGGCATCCACATCTTGTATGTGTGCGACGCGGGCGCGCCAGATGTGGTCAGTAGCGGTAATGATCGGGCTTGAACGGGCCCTGCTCCGGCACGCCGATGTAGTCGGCCTGCTCCTTGGTCATCTTGGTGAGCTTCACGCCGATCTTCTCGAGGTGGAAGGCGGCGACCATCTCGTCGAGATGCTTGGGCAGGGTGTAGACCTTGCGCTCGTACTTGCCCGGGTTGGTCCACAGCTCGATCTGGGCCAGCGTCTGGTTCGAGAACGAGGCGGACATCACGAAGGACGGGTGGCCCATGGCGTTGCCGAGGTTCACGAGGCGGCCTTCCGAGAGCAGGATGATGCGGTTGCCCTTCGGAAACTCGATCTCGTCGACCTGCGGCTTGATGTTGTTCCACTTGAAGTTCTTGAGGCCCGAAACCTGGATCTCGTTGTCGAAGTGGCCGATGTTGCAGACGATCGCCCGGTCCTTCATGGCGCGCATGTGGTCGACCGTGATGATGTCCTTGTTGCCGGTGGCGGTGACATAGATGTCGGCGCGCGGCAGGGCATCCTCGATGGTGCAGACCTCGTAGCCTTCCATGGCGGCCTGGAGCGCGCAGATCGGATCGACCTCCGAGACCAGCACGCGGGCGCCGGCCTGGCGCAGCGAGGCCGCAGAGCCCTTGCCGACATCGCCGAAGCCGGCGACGAAGGCGACCTTGCCGGCCATCATCACGTCGGTGCCGCGGCGGATGGCGTCCACCAGCGACTCGCGGCAGCCATAGAGGTTGTCGAACTTCGACTTGGTGACGGCGTCGTTGACGTTGATCGCCGGGAACAGGAGCTTGCCCTGCTCGGCCAGCTTGTAGAGGCGGTGAACGCCCGTGGTGGTCTCTTCAGAGACGCCCTTGATCGCGGCGGCGACCTCGGCGAACCAGCCCTTGGGCTTGGAGGCGAGCATCTTCTTGATGAGGGCGAAGAAGATCTCCTCTTCCTCGGAGCCCGGCTTGTCGAGGAAGGCCACGTCGCCCTGCTCGGCCTTGAGGCCGTAATGCACCAGCATGGTGGCGTCGCCGCCATCATCGAGGATCATGTTGGGCGTGCCGCCGCCATGCCAGTCGAACAGCTTGGCGGTGTAGTCCCAGTACTCGGTCAGCGTCTCGCCCTTGTAGGCGAAGACCGGGATGCCGGCGGCCGCGATGGCGGCAGCGGCGTGGTCCTGGGTCGAGAAGATGTTGCACGAGACCCAGCGGATGTCGGCGCCGAGCGCCTTCAGCGTCTCGATCAGCACGGCGGTCTGGATCGTCATGTGGAGCGAGCCGGCGATGCGCGCGCCCTTGAGCGGCTGCTTGGCGCCATAGGCCTCGCGGATGGCCATCAGGCCGGGCATCTCGGTCTCGGCGAGGTCGATCTCCTTGCGGCCGAAGGCGGCGAGAGACATGTCCTT
>JAIXZF010000314.1 GCA_027489835.1 Hyphomicrobiales bacterium | reverse complement strand
CAGTTGCGAGCCGGGGCGTGAATAATCCCAGGTCAGGTAGCCGATGTTGTCGCCCCGGGCGTTGGCGATCGGCAGCGCATAGGAGGGGACGCTGCCGCTCACGCCGACGAAGTCAACCTGGCCGAGGCCATAGCGGACGCCGATCTCCGCGAGCGTGCGGGCCGGCAGCGCGCGCACGCCGACGAGCACCTCGGCACCGACCTGATTGGACAGCAACGGATTGAAGGGCACCACGACGGCGAGACCGAGACCAAACCCGTCATGGATGAGGCCGGCGCGCGACAGCCTCTCCTCGTAGCCCGGCGAGGCGCCGGGCTCCTGGCCCTGCTGCGTCGCGAGGCGCCGGGACTGCCGGGCGTCGGCGATCAGGTTCCCGACGAAGGGATGGACGTGGTCGAAGGCGATCTGGGTCGCGGGAACGCCGAACTCCGCGCCGGACAGCACGCGGCTTGCCGCGTCGAGCGCATAGACCGAGTTGAAGCGGAAATAATGCCAGGCCCCCTGCAGCCTGTGATCCAGCGGCTTCGACGAGAACTGCGAATCGTCGGCGCTGTAGCGGCCCGACTGGCCCGAGGCGATGATTGCCAGCTCCTGGCGGGCACTGTGCAACTCGGCCTCGACGGCGAAGTTGAGCCTGGCGAGCTGGTCCCTGATCGCGGCCCGGTTGGTCTCCTCGGCGAGGCTGAACAGCGTCCAGGTCATCAGCACGACGACGCATGCGATGATCCCTCCAAGAAGGATGAACGCCCGCCTGACGAATGCGGAGGACCGGGATTGAAACGACACGACGGCTCCAGAAGGCCAAGACGTGCCGGAGGGTGGCAGGGATGTTTTAAGATGTCCTTTAGCGTGACGGATCGGGCGCGCGATAGGGCGGGCGCGGGATGGCCATGTGGGCCGCCCTCAGCGCCGCCGACCAGCGCTCGCGCAGATCGTGGAAGTAGGGCTCGCCGGCCTCGATGCGGTGGACCAGCTCCGGCTGGAGTGTTTCGCTGCGCATGAGCATCACGTCGATCGGCAGGCCGACGCCTAGGTTCGAGCGCATGGTCGAGTCCATCGAGATCAGGCCGACCTTCAGCGCATCATACAGGGTCGTTTCGTAGGTGACGGCCCGGTCGAGGATAGGCTTGCCATATTTGTGCTCCCCGACCTGGAGGAACGGCGCGTCAGCGCCGCACTCGATGAAGTTGCCGGCGGCATAGATCATGTAGAGCCGCATCGGCCCGCCTTCGATCCGGCCTCCGAACAGGAACGAGACGTCGAACTTGACGCGCGCATCCTCAAGCGCGGCCCCGTCCATCTGGTGGACCTTGCGAATGGCCCGGCCGACGACCTGGGCCGCGCGGAACATCGTCGGCGCGGTCTCGAGCGTCTCGACCTCGTCGGTGTCCGGGTTGACGACGCCTTCCTGCAGCAGCCCCAGCACGGTCTGGGTGACGGACAGGTTGCCGGCCGAGGCGAGCGCGAGGGTGCGGTCCTTGCCCGTGCCGAACAGGTTGAGCTTGCGGAAGGTCGAGACGTTGTCGAGGCCCGCATTGGTGCGGGTGTCGGCGATCATCACGAGGCCTTCGCGGACGAGGATGCCGGCGCAGTAGGTCATGGCGTTTCCAATGTTGGGCAAGGTGTTAGCGCGGCATCCGCGCGCGGGAAAGTGAGGCGTGCTACTGACCGAGCTGGGCGACGCGCAGCGCGAGGCTCGCCGTTTCGCCGCCCCCGCCGACGCGCGCCGTCCTGACGGGCATCGCGTCGGTGAAGTCGATCCCCGTCGCGACGCGGACATGGCCGGCGATCGGGCACAGATCGAGCGAGGGATCGAAGCCGATCCAGCCAAAGCCGTCGACATGTGCCTCCGCCCAGGCGTGCTGGGTGGCCGAGCGGCGGTCGTCCTCGCCGCACAGATAGCCCGAGACGAAGCGCGCAGGCATGCCGGCATCCCGCGCGCAGCCGCAGAACAGATGCGCGAAATCGACCGCCGTGCCCTTGCGCAGGGCGAACGCTTCCGAAGCCCTCCCGCCATGCGCTGCCTCGGGCGGCATCAACTCCATTTCTTCGTGCAGCGCACCCATGATGGCGTGGAGCTGCTCGAGCGGCGGCCTGCCGGTCCGCGCCGCCTTGCGGGCAAACAGGGCCAGCGCCTCGTCGGGCTGCGTCATGGTGCTGTCGCGCAGATAGACCTGCAGCGGCAGAGGCTCGGGTGCGCCACGCACGAAGCCAGTCATGTCGCTCGTCTCGACCACGCCGTCGATGCGCAGGGTGAACGCCTCGAACGGGCCTTCGGCCTGGAACTGATGGACAAGGTTGCCGAAGGCATCCTCGCTTGAGCGCAGCCGGCCATCGACCGAGGGCTCGATGCGCCAGGAGGCCACGACCTGGCCTTCATGGTCGCGCGGCATCACCCGGAGCGACTGCATCAGCGACCTCACCGGGAGCTCGTAGGCGTAGGTGGTTTCGTGGGAGATGCGGATGCGCACGGGCTCGGCTCCGGCCGGTCAGCTCAGATACTGCTCGGAGATCGTCGAGCCGAGGCGGTTGTTGTCGTTGATGAAGTCGGTGATGAACTCGTGCAGTCCATTGTCGTAGATTTCGCCGATCTTGCGATTGGACAATGTGCTGAGGGTCTTGCGCGCCATGCGCTGGGACGCGCCCTGCCGGCCATAGGCGTCGCCAATGGCGTCGAGGAAGCGGCTGATGTTCTCGTAGCAACTCGCCAGCGAGCGCGGCATCTGGCGGTTGAAGATCAGCAGGTCGGCCACCAGCCAGGGCTTGATCGATTCGCGGTAGACCCAGTGGTAGGCGGTGAGCGCCGAGACCTCGCGCAGGATCGTGGTCCACTGGAAGTAATCCAGCGAGCCGCCGACCTGCTCGGTCTCGGGCAGGAGCACGTGATACTT
>JAIXZF010000165.1 GCA_027489835.1 Hyphomicrobiales bacterium | reverse complement strand
CCGGCCTGGCCCATGCCGGGCTGCTCCATGCCGGGCCGACCACCCCAGGGGCCGGCCTGCTGCGGCGCGGCGCCCATGGCGTTCTGGCCCATGCCAGGCTGGCCCATTCCGGGCTGGCCCATCGGGCGCTGCACAGGCTGGGGCGCAGGCGCCGCGGGCCGCTGCGGCGCGCCGCCGAACAGGCCGGAGAGGAAGCCGCCCGATGGGGCCGGCTGGTTCTTCAGCTGCTCGTTCTCGGCCTGGAGCTGTTCGAGCTGGCTCTGGAGATTGAGAAGAGCCTGCTCCTGCACATAAACCGCCTGCGCCATGGCATAGGGCGCGTAGGGCTGCTGGGTCAGCCGATCGGCGATGAACTTCTCGGCCTCGGGGTCGCGCGGCTGGTTGGCCGCCTGCTTGAGCCGATCAAAAATGCCGGCGATTACGTCGCGTTCCTGCGGCGTCATCGTCTCTCTCCTCTGGTTTTTCGCGGCGGTTGCTCCGCCTCCCCGGTAAATGGCGTCCTGGCGACGGCCCTGCAAGGCCGGCGCCGGCGAAGCGGCGCAAAAGCCTGCGCGGATGCCGACCGGCAACAAAAAAAGCCCCGGCATGAAGCCGGGGCGAAGTCGAACCGTGTGCAGTGGCGTGTCGTGCAGTGAACGTGGCGGGCTGCGGCTGGCGCCGGCCTTCAATAGGCCCGGGGCGTCCAGGCCTTCGAGCCCGGATGAACCATGACCTGATGGTGACGGGTGGCGTATTCGCCGGGGATGACCTCGTAGGCGACCTGTCCGGGGCGGACCATGACGGTGCGGGCGCGCTGGGCATGGACGGCGGGAACGGTTTCGTAGTGCACCTGCGCCTCGCGGACGACGACGTGGCGGTGGCGCGTCGCAAACTGCGCCGGAACCGTGACCCAGCAGCCGGTCTTGTTGCCGAATACGTCGACAGAGACCTGCCACTCCTTGCGCGCAGGCGCGACCATCACCGTCTCGGCAACCGAGCCGTACACGGCGGGAGTATGGCGGGCGATGGTGCGGGCCGGCTCAACCACCACCGTCTCGGTCACGGTGCTGTATTCCGGGGCGATGTGGCGGGCGATCTTCTGGGGCGGGCGGACCATGACCTGCTCGGCCACCGTCTTGTAGACCGGCGGGGTCGCAACGAGCTGATAGCAGTTTCCGCCATAGCAGCCGCCGGCCTGAGCCGCGCCGGCAAGCAGCAGCGAACCGGCCGCGGCGATCGATGCGAACAAAAACCTGGACATGATGATCAGTCTCCCTGCCGGCGTCGTGAACGAGCGTTCCGCCGTTGTTGAACCAAGATGTTCCAGATGCCTCGAGGGCGCACAAGGTTAACGTATCAACAAGGTAAAATTAACCATCCTGCACCCGGAGCTCCCGGTCGATGACTGGGCGCGCGCAGCGGAATGCATGGTTTTTCATGTTTCCATTTCGGGAAATCTTCACCTTGACGGTCGGGGCTGCGGATCGTGCCGCACGCATTAACCCTTCCCTCCGATTGGTGCGCGAAGCGGTGGCGTAGGGCCCGGCACGCACAAGCAATTGATTGCGCGCGGACACGTCCCGAGGTTTAAGAATGGATGAACTGGCGCCATTCGGGCATGATCCGGTTCGGCACAACAGGGCCTTGCAGTGGAGTTTCGGCGAAAGACGATCTGGACGAGGCTGAAGCAGTTCGCGCTTGGCGCGGACGCGGCCCTCGACGCGTCGCTGCACGCCGCGGGCCGCTCCGCGGCGGAGCGCTACGAGCGCTTCCGGTCGGTCATGAACAGGTTCTCGGCGTCCGGCCCGACCCGGCTGCTGAACGAGGTCGCCAGCGAGGCGATGACCGTCGGCATCGCCGGGCTGATCGTGCTCGCGGCGCTGGCCCAGGCCTCGGTGCGCGAGGCGACCGAGAACTTCGCCAGCAAGCAGCCCCTCGCCGTGACCTTCCTCGACCGCTACGGCTCCGAGATCGGCAAGCGCGGCATCCGCCAGGACGATTCCGTGAAGCTCGAGCAATTGCCCGACCATCTGGTCAAGGCCGCGCTCGCCACCGAGGACCGGCGCTTCTACGATCATTTCGGCATCGACTTCATCGGCCTTGCCCGCGCGATGACCGTCAACGCCCGCGCCTCGGGCGTGGTGCAGGGCGGCTCGACCATCACGCAGCAGCTCGCCAAGAACCTGTTCCTGTCCAACCAGCGCTCGCTCGACCGCAAGATCAAGGAAGCCTTCCTCGCAATCTGGCTCGAGCAGCGGCTGAGCAAGGACGAGATCCTGAAGCTCTACCTCGACCGCGCCTACATGGGCGGCGGAGCCTTCGGCGTGGGAGCGGCGGCCGAATACTACTTCGGCAAGTCGGTGAAGGAGCTCAGCCTTGCCGAGTCGGCGATGCTGGCCGGCCTGTTCAAGGCGCCCACTCGCTTCGCGCCGCACGTCAACCTGCCGGCCGCCCGCGCGCGCGCCAGCGACGTGCTCTCCAACATGGTCGAGGCGAAGTTCCTCACCGCAGGCCAGGTCGACGGGGCGCGCCGCAATCCGGCCACGCCGGTCGACCGGGGGCGCGGCTCGATGCCGGACTACTACCTCGACTGGGCCTTCGACAGCGTGACTCGGATGGCGGATGCCGGCCTGTTCGGCTCCGAGCGTGTGCTGATCGTCAAGACGCCCCATGATCCGGCCATCCAGGCCAAGGCAGATCAGGCCGTCGAGCAGATCTTGCGCCAGTCCGGCCCGGATTACGGCGCGAGCCAGGCCGCCACCGTGACCATGGACGTCGATGGCGGGGTGCGGGCCATGGTCGGCGGGCGTGACTATGGCGCGAGCCAATTCAACCGGGCGACGGACGCGGCGCGCCAGCCCGGCTCGTCCTACAAGCCGTTCGTCTACACGGCGGCGCTGGCCCAGGGGCTGTTCAAGCCCAGCTCCATCGTCACCGACGCGCCGGTCTGCATCGGCAACTGGTGCCCCAACAATTACGGCCGCTCCTATGCCGGGTCGATGCCGCTGACTGTGGCGATGGCAAAATCGATCAACACCATCCCCGTTCGTATGTCGATCCAAATGGGCAAGGCGCTGGGCGAGAGCCATGAGGCACGCGCGGCGGCGCTCGGCCGCAAGCGGATCATCGACATGTCGCGCCGCATGGGGCTGGTCTCCACGCCGCTGACGGACAGCGTCGCGCTGCCGATCGGCGCCGCGGAGGTCACGGTGCTCGACATGACATCGGGCTACGCGACGCTGGCCAATGGCGGCCGCGCCGCCAAGCCCTATGCCGCGAGCGAGGTCTACGCCTCGAATGGCTCGCTGATCTGGCGGCGCGACCGCGATGCGCCGAAGGCCGAGCAGGTCGTGCCCGCCTCGGTGGCGCTCGACATGAACTTCATCCTCTCGAAGGTGCCCACCGAAGGCACCGGCCGGCGCGCCGCGCTGGAGGGCGTGGTCTCCGCCGGCAAGACCGGCACGACGAACGGCTACAAGGACGCCTGGTACATCGGCTACACGGGCAACCTCGTCACCGGCGTCTGGTTCGGCAATGACGATTCCAGCGAGACGAACAACATGACGGGCGGCTCGCTGCCGGCCATGACATTCAAGGAGATCATGGCCTTCGCCCATGCCGGGCTCGACCTCAAGCCAATCCCCGGCGTGACGCCGCCCGAGGCGAAGCCGGCCGGCGCGCCGGTGGCGGCGGCGCGCGAGCCGCTCACCGACACCCCGGAGCGCCTTCAGCAACTGCGCGCGGGGCATCTGTCCCGTCGCTCCTTCGAGGTGATCAGCAGCGTCGAGGGGCTGTTCCGCTCGGTGCAGCCGCAACCGCTCGACGTCTCGCAGGCCGACGGCTTCAGGCTGTCGCCCGTGAGCGAATCGCCGGGACGGATCACGGAGCTTCGCTGAGGTGGCCGTCACGCCTCTCACCCTGCCGCGGGGCGCGGGCGCGCCGGACAGGCCCTCGATAGGCACGGCTACGCTCGCGGCGCTGCTCTTGGGCTCGCTCGCGGCGGGCATCGGTTCGGCCTGGGCCCTGATGGGCGAGACGCCGCCGATCGGCGTTGTGCGGGTCGGGGTCTGGGAAGCCTATCCGCGCCTCGGCGGGGCCGATGTCGACCCTTACGGCCGGGTGCTTCTGGCGCGCGCGCCGCATCTGCCGCTCGCAGCGGGCGAGGGCCTGCAGCTCACGGCGGCCGCCGACGAGGCGGGGCAGTCCCTGACCGGCCGTTGCCGATACCGGATCAGCGGCGCCACCCTGCCCTCGCGCGGCTGGACGCTGACCGTGGTGAACCGATCGGGCCGCCCCTTCGCCGGACAGCGCGCCTCGGCGCTGGGCGACGCAGACCTCGTCGTGCCGGAGAATGGCCGCGTCGAGATCATCGCCTCGGCCGCCGCGGCATCCGGCAACTGGCTCAGGCTGCCTGCCGGAGAGCGCGTCGGGCTGGTGCTGCGGTTCTACGACACGCCGCTTTCGGCAGGAGTCGGCCAACTGCCGCCCTCGGCGCTGCCCCGCATCGAACGGCTGGACTGCGCGGGCTGATGTCGCTGGCATCGGACCAGGCGCCCGCGCCGGAGCGCGCCCCGGCCCGCTTCAGGCCGAAAGGGCCGCTCAGGCTGCCGCGGAGCCGGCTGGCTCGCCTCGTCCATGGCGGCCTCGTCTTCGTCACGCTGGCGGGCATCGCCCACATCCTCACCGTGCTGCTGGTCCCGCGCTATGCGATGATGGATGCGGCTTCCGTATTCCTCGGCGCGGGCCTGGACGGACGGGCCGAGCTGGTGAAGCCCGACGCAGCGGGCGACAGCCCCGTCATCGACGCCGATCCGCGCACGGCGATCGCCATCTGCGGCTTCGACCTCGGCGACGGCCCGCTCAGGGTGAGCGCGCGGGCCGGCTCGGCGCCGCTTGCGCTGTCGGTGCATCTGCGCGGCGGCGGCGTGTTCTACGCCGTGACCGACAAGGCCGCGCAGCGCGGGCTGCTCGAATTCGTCGTGCTCAGCCGCGAGCAGTTCGAGGAGCGGGCGGCGCGGGACGACGAGGGCGACAGCCAGCGCGAGCTGCGCGTCGTCTCGCCTCAGCGCCAGGGCATCGTGGTGGCGAGGGCGCTCGTCCGGCAGCCTTCCGACCGGCCCGGTGCGGAGGCGCTGGTCAGCGCGATGGCCTGCGGGGATGCGGGCTGACGAAGGCCGGCGCGACGCGCCCGCTCAGCCCTTCGCCACAAGGGGGCCGCCCCTCACGTAAGGCTGCCTGACGAGCCCATCGAGCTGCTTCGCCGCCGCCTCCAGCGCGAAGATCGCGCGCTCCGCCATCACGGCTTCCTGCGACGGCAGCTCCACCACGAGGTTGTCGAGCGCATGACGGTAGTTCTCGATCCGGTGGCGGAGCCGTTCGCGCACCCATGCGATCATGCCTTCGTTCTCCGAGACGCGCGCGTCAGCGTCGTCCCGAGCTGCCGGCGAGATGGCGGGCGACTGGGCGGCGGCGCGCAGCCTCGCGCGGTCGGCCGCGACCACGCGCTCGGCGATGAGGCGGAAGGGAGCGATCAGCGCGGCATCGGCATGGGCATCCTCAGCGAGCCGGCGATAGCGCGAATGCTCCGACCTGAAACGCGGGCTGAGCAGCGCAGCATGGTAGCGGTCTGGCGAGATCGATTGCCACGACACCGGTATGACGCGGCTGCGCGCCAGTTCCTGCACCTCGCGCTGGAACCAGGAAAGCTCATGCGCTGGCATGACAAAGCGCCAGCTGCGGTCGCGCAGTTCGATCTCGTCGTCGGTCAGATGGAAGGCCGAGACCTCCTCGCCGCGGGCCCAGGCGACGTAGCCGCCCGCCGCCGGCAGGATATGACTGTTCCACACGGAAGGGCGGGCGCGTCCGAGATCGCCGACATCGGGCGCGCAGGCCGGCAGCGCGAGCAGCAGCGCGAGCAGCAACCCGGACCTTCCGCCCCTGAGGCCAGCAGCCGTCGGCGTCGCGTGCCTCATCCCCGCTTGCGCCGGCGCTGGGGCCTGTCCGGCCGCGGCGGCGCCTGCCGCGCGGCGTCGTCGTCCCGCTCGTATCTCACGCCGAGGAACAGGAGGACCCGCCCCTCAGGCCTCTCGATGGCTGGCCTGGCCGGGCGGTCCTCCGGTTTCGGCCACGGGATCAGCTGACCCATGACGTTCTCCAT
>JAIXZF010000406.1 GCA_027489835.1 Hyphomicrobiales bacterium | reverse complement strand
CGGGCCGGGCCGGCGAACTGCCCGCAGGGCGCCGCGACGCCGAACCAGCCCGAATGCGCGCCGCAGAGCCGGAGCAGCGGCAGCAGCGGCGCCTTCGGCCGCACCTACTCGACCGGCTCGGGCCGGACCGTGACGCGCCCGGCGGGCACCGACGCCAGGGTCAGCTACGATGCGAGGCCGCACACATCCCCCGGCGGCAGTGCCGTCGCCCGCAGCGGCTTCGGCTCCACGGGGCGCGGCGTCTCCAGCGGAACCTGACTGGCATGCGCCGCATCGCCATGCCCGAACGGCCCGACTGGCGACAGAAGGCCGAGGCCTATGGTTTTCCGTTCCACACCGCCGGCGGCTCCGTCTATTGGGACGAGACGGTGGCCTGGTCGTTCACCCTTGCCGAGATCGAGGACGGCATCGAGGCGCCGACGGGCGAGATCGAGCAGCTGTGCCTCGCCTTCGTCGAGGAAGCGCTGACGAAGCCCGCGACGATGACGAGGCTCGGCGTGCCGGATACCTTCCACGGCTTCGTGCGCGAGAGCTGGAGCCGGGGCGACCGCAACCTCTATGGCCGGCTCGACCTCGCCTATGACGGCGCGGGCCCGGCCAAGCTCCTCGAATACAATGCCGACACGCCGACCTCCCTGTTCGAGGCGGCGGTGTTCCAGTGGAGCTGGCTCGAGGACCAGATCGCCGCCGGCAAGCTGCCGAAAGAGGCCGACCAGTTCAATTCGCTGCACGAGCGGCTCGTGCAGGCCTTCGGGCTGATCCGCGAGGGTGCGCGCTTCTTGCTGCACTGCGCCGCCGTGGAGGACAGCGTCGAGGACATGGCCACACTGGCCTACATCGCCGATTGCGCCCGGCAGGCCGGCCACCAGACGAAGGTGATGGGCATCGGCGCGATCGGCGTCACGGCCGAAGGGCAGTTCGTCGGCGCGGATGACGAGCCGATCGAGACGCTGTTCAAGCTCTACCCCTGGGAGTGGCTGTTCCGCGAGGCGTTCGCTGCGCATCTGCCGCGTTCCCGAACGCAGTTCATCGAGCCGCCCTGGAAGGCGCTGCTCTCGACCAAGGCGTTGCTGCCCTTCCTGTGGGAGATGGCGCCCAACCATCCCAATCTGCTGCCGGCCTTCTTCGCGGACGACCCGCGCGCCGCCTCGCTGGGCGACCATGTCGAGAAGCCGGTGCATTCGCGCGAGGGGGCGAACATCCGTATCGTCCAGGGAGGGCGCGAGGTACAGGCCACCGATGGCGATTACGGCGGGGAGCGCATCGTGCAGGCGCTGGCGCCAACGGCCCGCTTTCCCGGCGGCCATGCGGTGATCGGCTCCTGGCTGGTGGCGAGCCAGCCCGCCGGCATCGGCATCCGCGAGGATCAGGGCCTGGTGACGCGCGACGCGGCGCGCTTTGTGCCGCACGTCATTGAGGGCTGAGCCTCAGAGGCTGACCTCCCAGGTCTCGCTCACCATGTCATGCCCGAAGGCGTGGACCGGCTCGGCGGCCGTCATGACCCAGCCCCGCCCGGCATAGAGCTCGCGCGCCGCGATCAGGATGTCGTTGGTCCAGAGCGTCATGCGACGGTAGCCCGTCTCGCGGGCGTATCCCATGCACGCATCGACCAGCAGGGCGCCGACGCCGAGACCGCGCGCCTTCGGATCGAGGATCAGCATCCTGAGCTTGGCGGTCTCGTCATCCTTGCGCGTGCAGAAGATCGAGCCGACCGGCTCGCCGCCCAGATCGGCGATCCAGCAGCGCTCGCGCGCCGGATCGTGGCTGCGGATGAAATCGGCCACGAGATCGGCCACCAGGGCCTCGAAGCTGACATCCCAGCCGTATTCGCGGGCATAGACCGAGCCGTGCCGCGAGATGACCCAGCCATAATCGCCGGGCTGGGGCGGGCGTAGCGTGACGGTCGGCGTGGTCATGGCGGTGATCGTGATGGCAACCCGTGCGGGCAATCGACATTCCATGATCGGGACAGGTTGGCAATGGAGGGCGATCCGGATGACAGGCGGGTTGCGGCAGGGTTGTGCGTTGCGGCGGCACGCAGCGCCGCTAAGGTGGCCACGACTCACGAGGCGGCCCATGCAGTTCTCCCTGACCGACGAAGAAATCATGATCCGCGACATGGCGCGGAAGCTGGCGGCGGACCGCATCGCGCCCTTCGCCGAGGCGCTGGACCGTGGCGAGGGCCGGGCGGACCTCCTCGCCAACCTCAGGCTCCTGGCCGAGAACGGCTTCATGGCGCTGAACGTGCAAAGCGCCTTCGGCGGCACGGAGGCCGGCACGGTCGCCTTCGCGCTCGCCATCGAGGAGCTCGGCCATGCCTGCGCCTCGACCGCCGTCACCGTGTCGGTCACCAACATGGTGGGCGAGGTCATCCAGGCCTGCGGAACCGAGGCGCAGAAGCGCGAGCATCTGCCCAAGCTCGCGGACGGCACCTATCCGGCCGGCGCCTTCTGCCTGACCGAGAGCGGCGCGGGCTCCGACCCGGCCGGGATGCGCGCGCGTGCCCGCAAGGATGGCGACCACTACGTGCTCGACGGCCAGAAGATCTACATCACCAGCGCCGAATACGCCGGCGTGTTCGTGGTCTGGGCGGTGACCGATCCGGACGTGCCGAAGGGCAAGGGCATCTCGGTCTTCCTCGTGCCGGCCGGCACGCCGGGGCTCGTGGTCGGGAAAGCCGAGGCCAAGATGGGCCAGCATGGCTCGGCCACCAACATCGTGCATTTCGATGGCTGCCGGGTGCCAGCCTCCTGCCTGATGGGCCGCGAGAATGACGGCTTCCGCATCGCTGTGGGCGAGCTTGCCGGCGGGCGCATCGGCGTCGCCGCGCTGTCGCTCGGCATTGCGCGTGCGGCGATGGACGCGGCCAAGAGTTATGCGAAGGAACGCAAGCAGTTCGGACAGGCCATCGCCGATTTCCAGGGCCTGCAATGGATGATCGCCGACCGCGAGGTCGATCTGCACGCCTCGCGGCTCCTGATTCTGGATGCCGCCGCGAAGAAGGACCGGGGCGAGCCCTTCGCGCGGGAAGCCTCGATGGCCAAGCTCTTCGCCTCGGAAGCGGCGCACCGCGCTACCGACACCGCCATCCAGATCCATGGCGGGGCGGGCTATTGCCGCGACTATCCGGTGGAGCGCCACGCCCGCGACGCGCGCATCACCCGCATCTACGAGGGCACCTCGGAGGTGCAGCGGCTTATCATCGCGCGCGAGACGATGCGGCAGCTGGGCTGAGGCGCATATTCAACTGATCAAAGCTGTGCTTTGATCGACTCTCGCCCAGGTACCGGCGCTGCCCGCGACCCTCTCACCATCCAGTTCCCGGATTTTGGCATGACCCTGACCATCTACGGCGTCTATCGCAGCCGCGCCTCGCGCAACATCTGGTTCTGCGAGGAGGCTGGCATCCCCTTCAGGCATGTGCCGGTCATCCAGGTCTATCGTCTGCCCGATGGCGGCGCGGGTTATCAGGGGCTGCACACGCAAAGCCCGGACTTCCTGGCCATCAATCCGAACGGGCAAGTGCCGTGCATCGAGGATGACGGGCTGGTGCTCACCGAGTCGCTCGCGATCAACCTCTACCTTGCCGGCAAGCATGGCGGACCGCTCGGCCCCGCCTCGATGGCGGAGGGCGGGCAGATGGCGCAATGGGCGCTGTGGGCCGCGACCAGCTGCGAGCCGCACACGATCGAGATCCTCTACAACCGCGTCGGCAAGCCGCCCGAGGAGCGCGACCCCGCCAAGGCCGACGCGGCCATCGCGGCGCT